>CANRJX010000094.1 GCA_947631095.1 uncultured Wohlfahrtiimonas sp. | reverse complement strand
CTCAATGCCTGAATTAATCAATTCTGCAATAAGAATCAACCAATAACTGCCAAATAATAATGCAAATTCTAAACCTGTATGCGACCAACAAAAAGCTAATACCAATGCTATTGGTAATCCATATACTTCTAAACGAAAAGCTTCTTCATTGCGATAAGCTGCTTTCATTCCTTGCAATGAATATTTCGTGGCATTCATCAGCCTTTTAAATCCTGTTGCACCGGGCTTATTCATCATGGCATCGGAACTTCAATTAGTTCATTCTGATTTGCATCACCATCATAATCTTCCATCAAAATCCAGCTCACAAACACAATGATGACTACAATATAAAACCAACCAAATGATCTTTTTTTCTTTTCTTCACGATGACGCATCTGCTCTTTTATCCTATGACTTGAAAGATTAGGCTAAGCATTGTAGCTTATTATTTAGTTTTCATTAAGTGCACTAACGTGTATTATCACAACGTTTTTATTAAAATCCCATAAAAGCTCACATTCTTATTCTAATTAATTGCAGCTTGACCTTTTAATATTGAATCATTATTGAAGGAAATTTTAACATTCATGAGTAAAACTCTCGTTATCGTAGAATCCCCGGCTAAAGCTAAAACGATTAATAAATATTTAGGTAAAGACTACAAAGTCCTTGCTTCCTTTGGCCATATACGCGATTTAATTCCTAAGTCAGGCGCTGTTGATCCTGATAATAATTTTGCTATGCACTACGAAATTGTTGAGAGAAATCAAAAGCATATTAATGAAATCGTGAAAGAACTTAAAGATTCTGACACCTTATTATTAGCAACGGATCCAGATCGCGAAGGTGAAGCAATTTCTTGGCATATAAAAGAATACCTTGAAGAAAACAAAAAGCTCAAAGATAAAAAAGTGGCTCGTGTTGTCTTTAATGAAATTACCAAAAATGCCATCAAAGATGCAATTGAGCATCCACGTGATATTTCTATGGAAATGGTGAATGCACAACAAGCACGTAGAGCTTTAGACTATTTAGTAGGCTTTAATCTTTCACCTTTATTATGGAAAAAAATTAGCCCTGGATTATCAGCTGGCCGCGTTCAAACACCCGCTCTTCGTATGATTTGTGAGCGTGAAGATGAAATTGAAGCGTTTAAACCAGAAGAATATTGGACAATTGAATCTCAGTTAAAACATATTGACTCTCAGTTCAAAGGTCGTTTAACTGAATTTGATGGAACAAAAGTTGAACAATTTTCATTTACTAATGAAGCGACAGCATCAGCTGTAAAAAAAGCATTAGTTGATACTTTTGGCAATACGATTCCTGTTTATAATATCGAAAGAAAACAGCGTAAACGAAATCCAACCGCACCTTTTACAACATCGACAATGCAACAAGAAGCGGCTAGAAAACTAGGATTCTCAACCACGCGTACAATGCGCACTGCACAAAACTTATATGAAGGGATTAATATTGGTTCTGAAACCATAGGTTTAATCACTTATATGCGTACAGACTCTGTTTCTCTTGCACAAGAAGCGACAGATGAAATTGCAGCATGCATTAAAACCCGTTATGGCGATGATTATTTACCAGAATCACCGCGCGTTTACAAAACGAAAGCAAAAAATGCACAAGAAGCGCATGAAGCCATTCGTCCTACATCAGTATTTCGTCATCCTGATGACTTAAAAAATTATCTATCTTCAGATCAGTTTCGTTTATACGAGCTAATTTGGAAGCGCACAATGGCATCGCAGATGGCTTCAGCCATTATGGATACAATAGCTGTTGATTTAGGCACCAAAGCACTGCATACATTCAGAGCAAATGGCTCTACAATTTTATTCCCTGGTTTTATCATTGTTTATACAGAAAGCTTTGATGATAAAAAAGATGATGCTGATGATGAAAAAATCCTACCAAATATGGAAGTTGGTGATTTAATCAATATTGAAGATATCCTAGCAACACAACATTTTACAGAGCCGCCACCAAGATTTTCAGAGGCTTCTTTGGTAAAAGCACTTGAAGAATATGGCATTGGTCGCCCTTCAACATATGCATCAATCATCTCAACATTACAAAATCGCGAATATGTCACTGTCGATAATCGCAGATTCTTCCCAACAGATGTTGGCCGCATCGTTTCTCGCTTCTTAACTGAGCATTTTACACGTTATGTCGAGTACGATTTCACAGCCAAAATGGAAGATGACCTAGATGAAGTCGCCGAAGGTAATCTAACTTGGATACCTTTAATGGAAGAGTTCTGGACACCTTTCCATCAGCTTTGCATAGAAAAAGAAGAATCAGTTTCCCGAGCAGATGTTGCTCAAGCTCGTGAATTAGGCATTGATCCTAAATCAGGCAAACCCGTATCAGTTCGTATTGGTCGCTTTGGGCCATTTGCGCAAATCGGTGATAAAGATGATGAAGATAAACCTAAATTTGCTTCTTTGCGTAAAGAACAACGCATTAGCACTATTACACTAGAAGAAGCGCTTGAGCTATTCACATTACCACGCGATTTAGGTCGCACAGAAGAAGATGAATTAATCCGTGCAAATATCGGTCGTTTTGGACCTTATATACAATATGGTAAAAAATTCGTCTCTTTAAAAGAAGATGATCCTTATACAGTTGAATTGCCTCGTGCTTTAGAGATTATTGAGGCACATAAAGCTGCTGAAGCGGCAAAATTCATCAAAGCATTCGAAGAGCATGGTATTCAAGTATTGAATGGTCGCTGGGGACCATACGTGACAGATGGTGAAAAAAACGCACGCATTCCAAAAGATCGCGAAGACCCTGAAAATATGACATTAGAAGAATGCCAAGAATTGCTAGCAAAAGCACCTGCTAAGCGTGGTAAAAAAACTGCCACCAAAAAAACAGTGACAAAGAAAACGACTGCTAAAAAAGCTACAACTAAAAAAACTGCGGCTGATGGTGAAGAAAAACCTAAAAAAGCTGCAGCGAAAAAGACAACTGCAAAAAAAACGCCAGCTAAAAAGGCTACGACTAAGAAAACGACAACCGCGAAAAAAACGAGCGAATAAGATATGAGTGATTTTAAAAATACGAATATTTTGGTCGTTGATGACGAAGAAGATATCACCGACTTAATCAAAGATATTTTAGAAGATGAAGGTTTTAGTGTTCGAACTGCAGCGAATGGCACAGAAGCACAAACTGCAATCCAAGACAATAAGCCTGATTTAGTTCTATTAGATATTTGGATGCCAGACATTGATGGTATTTCATTGATGAATGAGTGGAAGAAAAATTATCAAACTCTTCCATTCTCTGTAGTCATGATGAGTGGCCATGGAACTTTAGAGCATGCAATTGAAGCCACTAAACTGGGGGCATTTGATTTTCTTGAAAAGCCTTTAACGCTGGCTAAGCTTGTGGCTGTTGTTAAACGCGCATTAAAAGAAAATATTGTACAGCCATCCATCAAGTCAGCAGCACAAAGCCCACAAGTGACTATAGAACCCATTGGTAAAAGCCAGATGATGGCCTCATTGCGCTCTAAAGCGAAACAAATTGCTGAATCAGGTAATCGCACAGTTTTATTAAAAGGCGAAACAGGTTCAGGCAAACATTTATTTGCGCATTATATTCATTCATTGTCGGATCGTAATCTTAATCCAATCATCAATATTAATTTAGCCCAGCTGAATAATGACAACATTGATGAAATTTTATTAGGCAAAGAACACAATGGGATGATCACTCAAGGCCTTTTAGAACAAGCAAACGGCGGCAGTATTATTTTAGAGAATGTTTCTCAACTGAGCTTAGAAGCACAACAAAAACTGGCTGATATCATCAGTGATCACGAATACTTCAGAGTGAATGGCAAAAATCTTTTATCAAAAGATGTTAGATTCATTGTGGTATCTCGTGATGATCTTTCAGTGTTGGTTGATGAAAAAGAATTTGATGAAGCTTTATTCTATAAATTGAACATTCTGCCTCTAGACATTCCACCATTATCAGCACATTTAGAAGATGTTCCTGATTTAATCGCATTTTATATTCATCATTTTGTTGAAGAAGAGCATTTACAATATCGCCACTTCCCTATCGCGGTACAAAATCGCTTACGCAATCATACTTGGCATGGCAATGTGCAAGAGCTGAAGTCTGTTGTACAACAACTACTGATTTTAGGCAAAAATGAAGAAGTTTCATTGAATGAAGTGAATGAACTGCTCACCAAAAAAAGTCAAAATCGCACAATTTCAGATGACTTATTGCCCTTAGATTTACCTTTACGTGAAGCTCGTGAGCAATTCGAAAAAGCATATCTATTGGCTCAATTTAGATCTTGCGAAGGGAATATTGCAAAACTTGCAGAAAAGGTTGGCATGGAACGCACCAATCTATATCGCAAATTAAAATCTTTAGACATCGATCCAAAGAAAATTTCGTAATCATTCAAAACTATAGTTTTAACATGAACATACAACATAATTTAGAAGTCATCTTAAATCGCATTGAAAAAGCGGCTCATAATGTTGGCCGCTCTTCATCTGAAATTCAATTATTACTTGCCACCAAGACCCAACCAATAGAGCTAATACAGCGAGCAATTGACTTAGGTTTTGGCCTTATTGGTGAAAACCGTGCTCAAGAAGTGACTGAAAAATTCCCACACATTCATACTGCAGATAAAACTATCATGCCATATGAACAGCACTTTATTGGCCATTTACAAACCAACAAAGTAAAAGCAATTTTTCCTTATATTCAGTGCATTCAGTCTGTTGATCGTTTCTCATTAGCAGAAAAACTGCATGCTGAATGTGAAAAACAAGAACAATCTCGTGAAATTTTCATCCAAGTCAATGTCTCTGAAGAAGAAAGTAAACAAGGACTAAACCCTCACGATCTATCCGCTTTTTTAGAAGAACTCAAAGCATTTCCTTTGCTAAAAATGAGAGGATTAATGACCATTGGGTTAAATGCAAATGATGAACAATCTGTGCGTAAAGGCTATGCTCTACTTCGCTCTTTAAATGAACATTCAATAGAACAAGGCTTGATGCCAGCATCCGCAAAAGAGTTATCAATGGGCATGAGCAACGATTTAGAATGGGCAATTGCAGAAGGTGCAACTATGATTCGCGTCGGTAGTGCTGTGTTTGGAGAAAGAAATAAATAAATGTTTGTATTCTTACAATTATAATTAAAGAGGAAAAAATGAATAACAGAACAAAAGTTACTAGCATTATTTTGCTTATTCTTTTAGTTGGTGCTGGTTTTAGTTATTGGTATACAGAAAATACACCTGATGCTCTATATAGAAAGGGAATAAAACATCACAACACTAATCAAGCTAAAGCTATAAAATACTATGAAAAAGCAGCTAAGAAAGACCATTATCGTGCACAAAATAATCTAGCCGTTCTTTATATTGAAAGCCAAAACTCACAAAATTTACCTAAAGCTCGTCATTTACTTGAAAAAATGCTTCAAAAAAACAATAAAGATACTCAGGTTCTATTTCACTTAGGCAACTTATTATCAGAAGAAAACTATTTAGGTTATGATCCTGAAGGCTCATTTTATTATTATAAAGAAGCTGCCGACCTAGGACATGCAGCGGCACAGCATAATACTGCTCATAATTTTGAAGAAGGATTCGGTATTACCGCAAATTTTAATGAAGCTATGATTTATTATAAAAAAGCCTCCGATCAAGGTTTTGCCAATTCTAGCTTTAATTTAAGCCTTGCCTATTTAAAAAATAAAAATATTCCACGTGATATCGATAAAGGTAAACAATATGCCAAAAAAGCTTGCGATCAAGGCCAATCACAAGGATGTAAACTTCTCAAAGATCTAGAAGAAGCAGATAGAACATATGGTTTAAAATAATTTTATTTAAATTACTTGAAATTTTAAAAGCTCACCCCATCTTAGTTAACATTAGAAATTTATTATTTAAAGCAATCTTTTAGGAGCAATTAAATTATGAGTAAAATTATTGGTATTGACTTAGGAACCACTAACTCTTGTGTGGCTGTAATGGATGGTGATAAAGTTCGCGTAATCGAAAATGCTGAAGGCGATCGTACCACTCCATCAATCATCGCTTATACAGAAAGCGGTGAAATTTTAGTAGGCCAACCTGCTAAACGTCAATCAGTGACAAACCCAAAAAATACTTTATACGCTATCAAGCGCTTAATCGGCCGTAAATTTGATGACGCTGAAGTTAAGAAAGATATCGATTTAGTACCATATTCAATCATTAAAGCTGACAATGGCGATGCTTGGGTAGAAGTATTGGGCGATAAAAAATTAGCACCACCAGAAGTATCAGCACGTGTTTTGATGAAAATGAAACAAACAGCTGAAGATTTCTTGGGTGAAAAAGTAACTGAAGCAGTTATCACTGTTCCTGCTTACTTCAATGACTCACAACGTCAAGCAACAATCGATGCTGGTCGTATCGCTGGTTTAGATGTTAAACGTATCATCAATGAACCAACGGCTGCAGCTTTAGCATATGGCATGGATAAAGGCGCGAAGAAAGATGCTAAAATCGCTGTTTACGATTTAGGTGGTGGTACATTCGACTTGTCGATCATCGAAATTGCTGATGTTGATGGTGAAAAACAATTCGAAGTATTGTCTACAAATGGTGATACTTTCTTGGGTGGTGAAGACTTCGATGCTGCTGTAATCGATTATTTAGTGAATGAATTTGAAAAAGAAAGCGGCATTGACTTACGTAAAGATCCTTTGGCGTTACAACGTTTGAAAGAAGCTGGTGAAAAAGCAAAAATTGAATTGTCTTCAGCACAACAAACTGAAATCAATTTGCCTTATATCACTGCTGATAGCACTGGTCCAAAACACTTGAACATCAAGTTGACACGTGCAAAATTAGAATCTTTAGTAGAAGATTTAATCGAACGCACTTTGGCACCATGTAAAGTTGCATTAAAAGATGCTGGTTTGACAGTTTCACAAATCGACGAAGTTATCTTGGTTGGTGGTCAAACACGTATGCCTAAGGTTCAAGAAAAAGTTAAAGAATTCTTTGGCAAAGATCCTCGTAAAGATGTGAACCCTGATGAAGCTGTTGCATCTGGTGCTGCTGTACAAGGTGGTGTTTTAGGTGGTCATGTTAAAGATGTATTGTTATTAGACGTTACACCTTTATCATTAGGTATCGAAACAATGGGTGGCGTAATGACTAAACTCATTGATAAAAATACTACGATCCCAACAAAAGCAAGCCAAGTGTTCTCTACTGCGACAGATAACCAGCCTGCGGTAACAATCCATGTATTGCAAGGTGAACGTTCTCAAGCTTCTCAAAACAAAACTTTGGGACAGTTTGAATTATCAGACATTCCACCAGCACCACGTGGTGTTCCACAAATCGAAGTAACTTTTGATATTGATGCTAATGGTGTTATCAACGTTTCAGCAAAAGATAAAGCAACAAACAAAGAGCAGTCTATTGTTATCAAATCTGATTCAGGTTTATCACAAGAAGATATTGATAAAATGATCAAAGATGCTGAAATGCATGCTGAAGAAGATAAAAAATTCCAAGAGTTAGTTGCTGCACGTAACTCAGCGGAACAAATGATTCACATGTCTGAAAAATCTTTGAAAGATTTAGGTGAGCAAGTAGATGCAAATGAAAGAGCTGCTGTTGAATCTGCAGTTTCTGAATTACAAGAAGCAATTAAAGGTGACAATCTTGAAACAATTCAGAAGAAAACTGAAGCGTTGACAGAAGCTGCTAGTAAAATTGCTGAAAAAGCATACGCTGCACAACAAGCTTCAGAAGCAGATGCTGCACAAGCTCAAAATCCTGATGACAAAAAAGATGATGTTGTCGATGCTGAGTTTGAAGAAGTTAAAGATGATAAAAAATAATTAACCCAGTTAATTATTGGTAATAGAAGCAATATCCCAATGGGATATTGCTTTGTTTACAAAAGACTTAAGACTGATAACTTATGAGTAATTTAAGATTATTTATAAATTATTAGTTTTGCAAATGAGGAAACCCAAAAATTATGTCACAACGCGATTATTATGAAGTCTTAGGTGTTGCTAAGTCTGCATCACAAGATGAAATCAAAAAAGCT
>CANRJX010000093.1 GCA_947631095.1 uncultured Wohlfahrtiimonas sp. | reverse complement strand
CTCGTATAATAGTATTCCTTACTGAATTCACTGAGTACTTGCCATGACGACTACTGTACATAATGCAAAATTTGGCTTTTTTCTTTCATTGCTGACAGCATTTATGTGGGGAAATATGCCAATCGCGGTACAGCAGATTATGACTTCGCTGGATGCGCCGACATTAGTTTGGTATCGCTTTCTCATTTCACTTTTAATGTTGTGGCCGATTCTAGCACTCAAAAAAGATTTACCTTTTAAACTCATTAAAGCCAATCCAAAACTGCTAATAGTATTATCAATTCTAACCTTAGGCATTGTTGGGAATTTTTTATTTTATAGCGCATCACTCATTTATACATCGCCCACTGTTGTACAAATCGTGACCCAGCTTTCGAGTGTAGGGCTTCTTTTCGCTAGCGTCATCATTTTTAAAGAGCGACTTTCTAGCATTCAGTTTTTGGGTGTTGCGATTTTAATTGCGGGATTATTATTATTTTTCAATCGCAATTTATTAGAACTATTTTCATCATTCAACAGTTACTCAATTGGTGTTGGGCTTGTTGTTTTATCCTCATTATCATGGGTCTGTTTCGCAATTGCACAAAAATTTGCGCTAAGAACATTTAACTCCTTACAGATTTTATTCATACTCAATTTATTTGGACTCGTTTGTTTAATTCCATTTACAAATTTTGCATCCATTATGAGCCTGTCTACATTGCAAGTATTTTTACTTTTGTACTGCGGTTTAAACACAATCTTAGGTTATGGTGCTTTGGCTGAATCGATGCGTGTTTGGGAAGTTTCAAAAGTCAGCGCGATGATCACGCTTGCGCCGCTATTTACACTTGTTTTCTCACTTATATTTTCTTATCTATGGCCTTCTATTTTCTCGAATCCGACTCTCAATTTACTCGGCTATATTGGTGCATTTGTGGTGGTATTTGGTGCAATGTTTATGGTGATCGGCGAATCAATTCTCCGATCACTCATTCAATGCCTTGCTAAAAAATAATTACACAATTCCCGAAGCAAGCATAGCATCCGCAACACGCTTGAATCCTGCTATGTTTGCGCCATCTAGGTAATTCACTCGCCCATCACGAGTGCCGTATTCTAAGCAAGTTTCATGAATATTCTCCATAATGTCACACAAGCGCTGATCCACCTCTTCAGCCGTCCAACATAAACGCATTGCATTTTGGCTCATTTCTAAACCAGAAACAGAAACACCGCCTGCATTCGTCGCTTTGCCGGGTGCATATAAAACATCTGTTTCTAATAAATAATCAGTCGCTTCTAAATCTGTACTCATATTTGAACCTTCCGCGATACAAACACAACCGTTTGCCACCAATGTTTTTGCATCTTGCAAGGTAATTTCATTTTGTGTTGCGGATGGTAATGCGATATCTACGGCCACATTCCAAGGTTTTTGATCCGCAAAATAAGCCAAACCATGAAGTTCAGCAAATTCTGAAATACGACCACGTTTGACTTCTTTATGCTCGATGAGTGCATTTAGTTGCTCAGATGTCATGCCTTGTTCAAATAAAACATAGCCATTTGAATCAGACATTGTTAACACTTTGCCACCCAGTGCAATGACTTTTTGTGCAGCATATTGCGCAACATTGCCTGAACCTGAAATCGAAACTTTCATACCATCCATGACTAAGTTTTTACGCGCCAACATATGTGTCACAAAATAAACCAAACCATAACCTGTTGCTTCAGGGCGAATTAAACTACCGCCCAAAGGAATAGATTTACCTGTCATTGTAGAAGTTACTTGATTCGTGATGCGTTTATATTGCCCAAATAGATAACCAATTTCTCTACCACCAACACCAATATCGCCCGCCGGCACATCGACATCTGCACCAATATGGCGATAAAGCTCTGTCATAAATGATTGGCAAAAACGCATAATTTCGCCATCGCTTTTACCCTTAGGATCAAAGTCTGAGCCACCTTTTCCGCCGCCCATTGGCAAACGAGTCAATGCATTCTTAAAGACTTGTTCAAATGCTAAAAATTTTAAAATGCTTAAATTAACGGATGGATGAAAACGCAAACCACCTTTATAAGGCCCAAGCGCAGAAGACATTTGCACACGAAAGCCACGGTTCACATGCACAATGCCATGATCATCCACCCAAGGCACACGAAAAATAATCGTTCGTTCAGGCTCAACAATTCTTTCCAATAATCCTTGCTCTAAGTATTTAGGATTCTTTTCTAAAAAAGGCTTCAAACTGTGCAACATTTCATAAACAGCTTGTTGAAATTCTGGTTGGTTAGGATCTCTACTTTCTATAGAGGATAATATTTGCTCTAATTTTGCATTAACCATGATAAATCGCCTTATTAAAAAAAGTTGCACCAGATATTTTTTATAAATTATTTTTTATTTTATGAATAGAAAAAAATAAGGTTTTTTATTAAAAATTGATTTTATCTCTAAACTGAAAAATACATCATAAATCAGCTAGAAGAACCATTATAATTGCGTTATAAGTAGCTATAATTAATTCGGCCCACTATGGCAATAATGATCTTTTATCCCTAGGACATCCATGAACAAAAATGCTTTGATTGGAATAATATTTGTTGTGCTTTCTCAGCTCGCATTTGCAGGAATGGACAGTTCAATTAAATGGTTAAGTGGTGAAATTTCCACAGCAACCACAATTCTATTTAGAAACTTAATCACGCTGATTTGGGTTGCGCCTGTGTTTTTCAGCTCGGGGCAATTTAAAAATTCGTTAAAAAGATTACCATTACATGCAATGCGCTCTCTTTCAGGGCAAATTAGCATGGTATTAATTTTTATATCTTTAGCTGTTCTACCCTTGTCCGATGCTACAGTTTTGCGCTCTCTCACACCCTTATTTGTGCCCGTTTTAGCATTCATCTGGTTAAAAGAAAAACTCTCTTGGATCTTGATCCCAAGCTTTATACTTTCGATTATCGGTACATGGATTTTAGCAGGTGTCGATAAGCCTCAGTTCTCACTCTATTCATTTTTGCCGATATTAGCAGGTGTGTTTGTTGCTATGGCAATGGTTGCCATTAAACGCATCGGCACATTAGCCAGTGGCTCTGAAATTGTTTTTTACTTCTCTCTTACGGGCGTTATATTTTCTTTAATCATTGGCTTATTTACAGAGTTCACCTTTCCCACCGATTATAGAATTTGGCTCATCATCTTACTAATGGGCATCTTTGGTTCTTGTGGGCAAATGTGGGTCACTAGAGCCAATCAACTGACAGATGCGTCACTATTGGCACCTTTTTATTATCTTAATGCTGTATTTGGTGCGATCTTATCTCATTTTTTCTGGGGTGAAACATTGGGCTTTTGGGGCTGGTTCGGAGCGATAACTATTATCGTTGCTGGCCTTCTAGTTGTTTGGAAAAAATAATCCGCTTGTCTTGTATAGACAATTATCGCTAAGTTGCCACAATATCATTTACCTCCTTTGGCTTTTCTGTTAATAATTTATGAACTCTCAATCACAAGAGAATAAAAATATTTTAAATAACCAAAGGTGGATAAATAATTATGACAACTATGGCTAAACCGTCTCTATTTGGTCGGTTTTTAGATAAAATTGAATATTTGGGCAATAAACTCCCAGACCCTGTAATGATCTTTGTTGGCTTATGCGTCATCATCATTGTCGCTTCAGGATTGTTAAGTGCTTTAAATGTTTCAGCTTATAATCCTGTAACAAAAGAAACAATTCATGTTGTGAACTTACTAACATTGCATGGTTTTACTGAAATTGTCACTAAAGCTACGACCAATTTCACATCCTTCCCTGCCTTAGGCATGGTTTTAGTTGTAATGTTTGGGATTGGTGTCGCAGAACACAGTGGTTATTTTAAAGCCATGATGATTTCAGCCGTTGAAAAAGCACCATTTTTTATTATTACACCCGTTTTAATTTTAGTAGCCATGTTAGGAACAATCGCCGGTGATGCTTCGCAAATTATCATTCCACCAATTGCTGCTATGGTCTTTTTACGCTTAGGCTATCATCCAATTGCAGGTTTAGTCATGGGTTATGCTGCAGCGTTGGGTGCATTTGCGGCGAATACAATTATTGGCATTTCAGATGCATTGGCACTCTCATTCACGGAAGCAGGTTTAAAAACAGTCGGAGCAGATATTCCTGTGAATATCGCGATGAACTGGTATTTCATGACAGCATCTATGTTCGTATTACTCGCTGTCATTCTATTTGTCACTTATAAAATCATCATTCCTCGTTTAGGTAAATATGAATCCAATGATGCTTATGATGATCAATTTACTGAACTCACAGACATCGAAAAACGCGGCTTAAAATATGCGAACTATACATTGCTAGCGATTATTGTTATCACAATTGCATTAGCCATTCCTGAATCAAGCTTTTTACGTAATCCAGAAACAGGCAACTTAATGGATGGTCCGCTAATTAAAGGCGTAGCAATCATTTTAGCGGGTGTGTTTTTTGTTCCAGGCACAATTTATGCTTATATTACCAAAACAGCCCGTTCTTCAAGAGACATTGTCAATATGATGAATGAATCTATGGCTGGCATGAGCGGTTTCATCGTCATCGTTTTTTTCTCAGCACAGATGATCGCCCTTTTTACTTGGAGTAATCTCGGTTTAATCCTTGCGATCAAAGGCGCAGGATTATTGGAAGGTCAAAGCGGTGTGACATTAATCGTTGGCTTTATCTTTATGATCTCGATTCTGAATCTATTTATTGGCAGTGCATCAGCAAAATGGGCCTTATTAGCACCTATTTTCATACCAATGTTCTTATTCTTAGGTTTTCACCCTGCATTTACACAAGTCCTTTATCGTGTAGGTGACTCAATTACTAACCCAATTACGCCAATGCTACCTTACTTACCGCTCCTATTATCTTTCGCGAGAAAATATGATAAAGATATGGGACTTGGAACATTAATCGCCAACTTATTCCCATATACTTTAGGCTTGGGAATTGTATGGACAATTTTTGTATTGATTTGGTACTGGTTAGGCATCCCAGTAGGACCTGGTGGCCCAATTCATATCAGTGGTTACTAATTACATAAATTAATTTAAAGGAAATTATCAATGAAGATTATTCACAGAGATGCATTATCTAGCTATCAGACCAAATTACTTGAATATCGACGCTATTTACATGCTCATCCTGAACTATCATTTCAAGAGTTTGAAACTCAAAAATACATCACTGAGCAAATGAAAAAACTTCAGCATGCAGAAGTCATTCATCCAGCGGGTACAAGCATATTAGTAAAGTTTGTTACTGGAAAACCAGGTCCTAAAATTGGTTTACGCGCTGATATTGATGCTTTAGCCATTTTAGAAGAACGTGATGACCTAGAATTTAAATCACAAAATGAAGGTGTGATGCATGCCTGTGGTCATGATATTCATACGAGTATGTTAATGACAGCTTGCCATTACTTTAATGATCATTTTGATGATTTAACAGGCGAGGTTTGGGCTATTTTCCAACATGCAGAAGAAGTTTTACCGGGTGGCGCACGTGAAATGGTTGCAACGGGCTTATTCAATGAATTAGATTTTATCTATGGTCAGCACATTTGGTCATCATTACCTTTTGGTGTGATCGATGTAAAAGATGGACCAGCAAGCTCAAATACAGATGGTTATATGATCCGTATTCAAGGAAAAGGTGGCCATGCATCACAACCGGATGCAACGATAGATCCTGTCATCATCGGTAGCATTATTGTACAAAAGCTACAAACCATTGTTTCTCGTATGATTTCTCCGCAAGAAGCTGGTGTGATTAGCAATACTTATTTCAATGCTGGTCGTAAAGAAGCAATTAATGTCATTCCTGATGTTTGCTATTTAGGTGGTAGCGTGCGTTCTTCTACTGAGGACATGCGCCATTTATTTAAAAACACCATTATTAAAATGGTGAAATCTACTTGTGATGATTATGGCGCAACTTGTGAGATTGATTACACACTAGGTTACGGCGCCATTCAGAATAACCCAGAAAAAACGGCCTTTGTACGAGCAATTGCGAATCAAGTTGAAAATGCTACCGTCATTGCAGATAAATGTATGCTGGGCGGAGAAGATTTTAGTGAGTTTTCAAACATTGTTCCTTCGACATTTGTTTTTGTAGGCGGTGGCAATGCTACAAAAGATTTTGATTATCCTCATCATCATCCTAAATTTGGGATTGATGAAGACAGTATGTTGTATGGATTACAATTATTGATCAATGTTGTAGAGCAATACCCTACTTACTTTAAATAAATATTTATACAATTTTACGGCATTAATTTTTAAAATTAATGCCGTTTTATTTGTTACAAAAAAGTTTCAATATCAAACAGATAGTTCTCATATCCTTATCCGTAAATATACTCAATCATAAGGCAAAGCCGCATGATCCTAAGATTTCTCTGATTGCTTAATATTAATTTTTTCTGCTATCTTGCCGCGTCGCCAAATCGACCTGTTGCTCTTATGTAGTTAGCAGAGCATTGAAATATTAATCAAAGGAGTTTTTTATGGGTTCACAACATAATGATCATTTAAAAGCAGTGGTCATTAGAAAAGCATTCATTAAGTTGATGCCAATTTTATTATTTTCATACATTTTATCTTATCTCGATCGCGTTAATATCAGCTTTGCTGCATTAACAATGATGGAAGATTTAGCGCTCTCTGCTAAATTATTTGGTTATGGTACAGGTATTTTCTTCATCGGTTACTTTCTATTCGAAGTACCAAGCAACTTACTATTAACAAAATTCGGTGCTCGTAAATGGATTTCTCGCATCATGATCACATGGGGCATGGTTTCTGTTGGCATGGCATTCGTAGAAGGCGATGTGAGTTTCTTGGTGATGCGATTTTTACTAGGTGCTGCTGAAGCTGGCTTCTTCCCAGGCGTTATTTTGTATCTAACCTTCTGGTTTCCTCAAGAATTCCGTGCTCGAATTATTTCAATATTCATGCTGTCAATTCCATTGTCATTAGCAATAGGTGCACCATTATCAACAGCATTACTAGGCTTAAATGGCATGGGTGGATTACATGGTTGGCAGTGGCTATTCATTATTGAAGGTGTACCAACAGTTATTGTAGGTTTCATCTTTTTATTGGTTATGCCTGATCGTCCTAAAGATGCAAAATGGTTAAACACTGAAGAAAAAACATATCTTCAAGGCATTTTAGATGCAGAAAGCTTAAAGGTTGCAAAGAAAGCAGGAACAAATGTATCCATCGCATTCAAGCACCCAATTGTATGGATTTTAGCAATCATATACATTTCTAACGTGACTGCAAACATTGGTTTATCAAGCTTTTTACCAAGAATCATTAAAGAGCAAGGTACATTCACAAACATGCAAATTGGTTGGATCACATCCATTCCATATTTTGTTGGTGTATTAGGCAGCTTGGCATTTGGTTTTTTAACGGACAAATACAAAAAGCCATTCATCTTTTTATTGGTTGCGATTCTTTTAACGGGTCTTGGATTGATTTTTGCAGGTTATTTATACTCACAAATGATTATTTCAATGGCAATTATTTCAGTATCTGTAGCAGGCATCGGCATTTACGGGTTTAAAGCGCCATTTTGGTCACTGCCTTCAATGTTCTTAACGGGTGCTGCTGCTGCAACAGGTATTGCTATGATCAACTCGATTGGTAACTTAGGTGGATTCATCGGTCCATCAGTGATTGGTTATGTTAGAGACGCGACAGGCAGCTACGCTTCTGGCTTATATTTCTTAGGTGGATTAAGTATTTTTGCATCATTATTATCTATTTTCTTAATGACTAAATATTCTAAAATTGCACAAGAAGATTAACGAGCCATTCGTTTAAATTAAATATTCAAAGGCAGAGCTCAAACTCTGCCTTTTTTACATTCAATGCATTTTTAAACTTTGCTCATATCAACCAATAGAATGCAATAAATATCATTCATAAATTTGATAGAAAGTAGTGCCATTCAATCTATTATTGGGTAGCATAATCGTTCTAAAATATGAATAACAGTTCTTATGAATTTACTGATAGAATAGCCATTTTACGATTTTTGCATAATCTCAAGGGATATATCATAACTATGACTTTTATGGAATTTTTTCAAGCTGAATGGATG
>CANRJX010000092.1 GCA_947631095.1 uncultured Wohlfahrtiimonas sp. | reverse complement strand
TCAAAGCAGTTAGCTCTGGTGAAATCCATAACAGCACGGAATTGGATAAAACTTTAGTTATTGGGTTTGGTATTAGATTTTTTTGACCAATATCAACCATATGGGCTTGGCCATTTTGGTTAAAATGCGTTAGGTTTTTATAAAATGGCATGCTTGTTCCTCTTATTTTAATTTATGTCATGTTACTCCACGAAAGTTGGAGTTGAATATCAGTCAAAGTGATTATTGTTTAATCGTTTTTGGCAGTCTAAGCTAGAGAATAAATGCTTAATATGAGTTTGGATTTATGATTTATATACAATATTTTGGGCCATTGGCAACAGAATTAGGAACTCGAGCAGAAACTTTACCATGGAATAATGGTGGAACAACAGAAACATTATTAACCGTGCTTCGCTCACGTAATGAACGTTGGAAAAAAGCGTTGGCTGAAGACAAAATTTTTAAATTGGTTGTAGAAAAAAAAATTTGTCATGATTTGGTCGACATTCCTGATGGTGCAGAAGTTGCAATTTTACCTCCTGTTACTGGAGGCTAAGCATGAATATACTCATTCAAATTGAGCAAGAAGCATTAAATTTTAATCAATATTACACGTTTATAAATTCACTGAATGAAGATTTTGGTGCACAAGTCACGTTTACAGGATTTGTTCGAAAATTTGATGATGTTGAACCTATTACACATTTATATATTGAGCATTATCCACAAGTGACAGAAGATGAAATTAGAAAAATTATAGAAATAGCGGCAAAAAAATGGCAATTAAAAACCGCTATCGTTGCTCATCGTGTGGGAAATATTGCAGTCGGAGAGCCTATCGTTTGGGTGACGACACAAAGTAAACATCGATCAGATGCTTATGCGGCAAATGAATTTATTATGGATTATTTAAAAATATCGGCACCATTTTGGAAAAAAGAATATTTTCAAAATGGTCAGGAAAGTTGGGTTGCGGCTAAACAAAGTGATCAAGAGAAATCTCAAATATGGCTATAGATCAGTATTCTCAATTAGGTGCATTAATTTTAGCAGGTGGCTTAGGCAGCCGTATGGGATATCAAAATAAAGGGTTAATTACATTTGGCAAATCTCATTTAATTGATCCAATTTTAAGTCTCTTAAAACAACACTGTGCTTATGTTGCGATTAGTGCAAATCAAGACCTTGAGCAATATCGCGATAAAAATGTAGATGTTTGGTCAGATCGACTGCCTTGGAAAGGTTTAGGACCATTGGCTGGTGTAAATAGCAGTGTTCCTTATTTTCCTCAAAATATTCAATATATTCAGGTCGTCCCTTGTGACTCACCATTTATAAATGCAAATGTTATTCAAAAATTGTTTGCAACATTAAAATCGAGTGATGCTTTGGCAGTATATGCGCAAACTTCATCGCAAATTTATCCTGTAATTTTTCAATTTAAACGGACTGGATTAATACAGCTTTCAGAATATTTAGCGGTGTCGAACACACATAGTATTCGCCGCTGGTTAAGTGAAATTGGTGCCATAGCAGTTCATTTTGAAGATGATGACATCTTTATCAATATGAATGATATGCAGACCTTAAATCAGTATTTACCCATGAGGGAAAAGCCATGTCACTAATTCCTTATGCACAAGCATTTGATCAATTAATACAACAGCTCAATTCTCAACATAAAACTGAGTTCGTTGCTCTTGAAAATGCCCAAGGACGAGTTTTAGCAGCACCGATTAAAGCACAATTTGATTCTCCTATTTTTGATAATAGTGCGATGGATGGCTATGCAATTTGTGACATTGAGCAAGTGCATTGGACATTAATTGATTATGTTGCGGCAGGTGATTCAACACAGCATATTCATTTAAAATCAGGACAAGCCGTCAGAATTTTTACAGGTTCAGCAGTACCTTTAGGTACAGATGCTGTCATACCTCAAGAAAATATAAATATTCAAAATCATACTATTATGAGTTTGGAGCCAATCAAAATAAAACAGCATATTCGATTTAAAGCTGAAGAATTTACTAAACATGATATTTTAGTTGAAAAAGATCGAATCATTACAGCCACGCACATTGGTGTTTTAGCAAGTCAAGGTTTAACAGAAGTCTTGTGTTATTCGCCCTTAAAGGTCACCGTTTTTTCGAGTGGAAATGAGCTGCAACCCTTAGGCAAGGAACTCCTTGAAAACCAAATTTATGACAGCAACCGTATTATGTTGCTTAGCCTATTAAAAAATCATTCGTTTATTCAATATATTGATGGTGGGGTATTGCCAGATGATGAAAAAATTATTGAAGAACAATTGGGGCATGCGGAAAAACAAAGTGACGTCATTTTAATTTCTGGCGGCGCTTCCGTTGGTGATAAAGATTACACCAAACAAGTTCTTGAAAAACTGGGCGACGTTCAACATTGGAAACTCGCAATTAAACCAGGAAAACCTTTTGCTTGGGGTGAAATTCAGACCACGAAAGTTTTTGTGATACCAGGTAATCCTGTTGCCTGTTGGGTGACATATTTAATTTTAGTGTTACCTGCATTAAAAGTTTTAGCAGGTATACAACCAAGCTTAGCGTTACCTAAAAAAATACATGCGAAAGCACAATTTAATATACATAAGGCACAAAAAAGATTGCAGTTTTTACGCGGCAATATCGTAATTGTTGAAGGTCAAGTTCAGGCATTTATACACGCCTTACAAAGTAGTGCAATGCTTGAAAATTGTCCCGATAGCAACGCCTTAATCATGATTCCTGAAAATGAGCTTGTCCAACATGGGCAAATGATTGAATTAATATATTTAGACGAAATATAAGAGGTTAGAATGGAAACAATAAAAATTGGTTTAGTGTCTGTAAGTGATCGTGCATCTACTGGAGTTTACCAAGATCAAGGTATTCCTGCACTTAAAGATTGGTTAACAATGGCATTAAAAAATCCGTTTATTTGTATAGAAAAGTTGATTCCAGATGAGCAAGATTTAATAGAAAGTGTTTTAATAGATTTAGTCGATATACAAAAATGTGATTTAATTCTGACCACAGGTGGAACAGGACCTTATCCACGAGATGTTACGCCTGATGCAACGTTAAACATTGCTGATCGTATTATTCCTGGATTTGGCGAACAAATGCGCCAAGTGAGTTTACATTTCGTTCCTACCGCTATTCTTTCGCGTCAAGTGGGGGTGATTCGAGGAAACTGTCTTATTTTAAATTTGCCAGGACGTCCTAAAGCCATTGCTGAAACATTATCTGGTGTAAAAACAGCAGATGGTCAAATCAAAGTTCATGGAATTTTTGCCGCTGTTCCTTTATGTATTGATGCAATTGGTGGACCTTATATTGAAACGCATCATCTAATTTCTGAAACGTTCAGACCGAAAAATTTTGATTAATTTCGAGAGTATAACAATGTATAAAAAAATTATATTTGGATTCATGCTATTGCTGTGGCAAACCTCTACTTTTGCGGCTGAAATTACGGTTGCTGCAGCCTCAAGCTTAACCGATGCTTTTAAAGTGATTGCACAAAATTTTGAAAAAAAATATCCAACAACGAAAGTAAATTTAACGTTCGCCTCATCAGGTATTTTATTACAACAATTACGACATGGTGCTCCGATTGATGTATTAGCAACAGCAGATCAACAAACGATGAATGAAGCGCAAGCATTGTCGCTTATCCAAAATCAAACACGTGTAAATTTCACATCAAATCAATTGGTTTTAATTGCGCCGAAAGACAGTACACTGAAGGTGAAAAGCCTCAGTGATTTAAATCAGACTGCAATAAAACGTATTGCTATTGGTAATCCGTTATATACGCCAGCAGGACGTTATGCACAAGCAACCTTAGAAAAGCAAAATTTATGGAGTTCTGTCCAGTCTAAATTAATTAAAACTCAAAATGTACGCCAAGCACTTGATTATGTAGCACGCAGTGAAACACAACTGGGATTTGTTTTTTCCTCAGATGTTCTGAGTCAAGCAAATAAAGTCAAAATTGTTATGTATGTGCCGACGTTAACGCCTATTCAATATCCGATTGCAATAGCAAAAAGTACAGCACAAAAATCAGAAGCCGATCAATTTTTGAAATATGTGCAGAGCGAGACTGGAAAGCAAATTTTACAACGTTATGGTTTTAAGCCTTCAGGTGAATAATGTGGATTGAACCAATTGCAATTGCACTTTGGCTGTCTTTGAAAGTTGCATTTTTTGCAACGCTGATTAATTTTATCTGTGGTGTTTTGTGTGCTGCATTTTTATTCAAATTCAAAAATAATTGGACCAATTTACTGGAAAGTTTTTTAACATTACCCATGGTATTACCACCGACCGTTCTTGGTTATTATTTATTGGTCTGTTTCGGAAGCCAAAGCTTTTTAGGTGAATGGTTAGCCTCTTATGGTATTCAACTCATTTTCACTTTAAAAGGCGCTATTATTGCTGCTGCAATTGTCACTTTTCCTTTAGTTCTAAAACCGATACAAGCTTCATTTGAACAAATTCCTCAAGCAATTTTAGATGCGTCCAAAGTAATCGGTTTAAGTGAATGGCAACGATTGATTATTATTATTTTACCTATGGCATGGGAGTCTGTACTTGCTGGGCTATTGCTTGGTTTTGCACGAAGTTTAGGTGAGTTTGGCGCAACATTAATGATTGCAGGGAGTATTCCTGGAAAAACACAAACCATTTCTATTAGTATTTGGGAGGCAGTTCAAGCGGGTAATGATCAATTGGCAACCGCTTTAGTGATTATTATTTCTATCGTTTGCATTTTAATTGTGTGGTTTGTGAAAGTTTTAAATCGACGTACTTGGAAACAATAATATGCAACAGTTAAAAGAAATAACCGATACAACAAATCCAACAGACTCCCTTTATCATTTAAAAGTGCAAAAAACATCTAAAAACAATGTAAAGTTACTGGATTGCACCTTAACTTCTAATGCGCACTCTATTGTTATTATGGGCGCATCGGGTTCAGGAAAAACGCTATTTTTAAAAAGTTTGGCAGGCTTGATTCCTTTAGATCAAGGATACATTCAATTTAACCAACACGTTTTTTTAGATAGTGATCAAAGAATAAATATGTCAACAAAAATGAGAAGAATATCTTATTTATTTCAAGACTTTGCTTTATTTCCTCATTTAACTGTTGCTCAAAATATTGCTTTAGCCAATACCAGATCAATTTTTAGCTTAAGAAAAAATCAAGCAAATCTAATTTCAAAAAAATGGTTAGATTTAGTAGATTTATCAAATTTTTCATCTACTTACCCTCAGCAATTATCAGGCGGACAAAAACAACGTATTGCATTAGCAAGAGCTCTTGCTGCAAACCCACAACTTTTATTATTAGATGAACCATTTTCTGCATTAGATCAGCACTTAAAAGCAGAAATGCGTTATTGGGTTAAACAAATCATCAGACAACAAAATATACCGATGATATTAGTCACGCATGATATAGAGGATGCAAAATACTTTGCTGATGAACTCTGGATTATGGAAAAAGGAAATTTAGATAAAAGTTTGTCTTAACCCCACTCCAAGCTTTTCGGAAGTATAATCTTAGACTTCTCTTCTCACTCACTTAAACTTAAATCATTATTTACGCTATAGATTTATTGAAGACAGCGATTACGCGCTAAATCAATATATTCACCTAATAGCCAAAATTACAGTGTATGAAGTTTATAATTGCATCATGTGATGCCATTAATTTTGGTTTTTAGCAAACGATATCAATCACAATCTGAATACTCTTAACTAGATGATTTCTAAACTTTTGATTTGTTCATAAAGTTTTTTATGTTCTCTAAGTGACATTGCTAAATGTGTTTGAAACGCTGAAAGTTTATCTGCAATATTGAATATCATTTCATTTAAAAATTTAAATTTAATTCAGCTTTCAATGAATATAATTCAATCAATAAAAAATAAAACTTTTCACATAATTATATGATCAAATTTTACACTATAAAATAAAAAACAATTTAAAAATATTAAATTTAAATACCGATTATATTTAATTTTAATTTATTAAAATAACTTAAAAATAAATCTTCTTTATTAAATTTTATCAATACTTATCAATATTTTATTTTTAATAAAAATCATTTACTTACAATACTCGCATCCACCATTAAGAAATGATTAACAAAGATTATTTTTTCATAAATTAAAAATTAATAAGCATTATGTAATTGGTTAAAAATTGATAAAAAATTCACAAAAAATTCACACCATTTGTTTGATTATTAAATGTCTTAAATTTGATTATTATGTCGTAAAAATCTAATTTTTATTGAAGAATTTTTGTGGAAGTTTGTAAGTTATGGTAAGTTTTGTAAAAGTGATTGCTGTTCAAGGGAAGGTTGTACAAGAAGGTAAGCACGGTCATCAAATTTTAGCGTCAGGAACAAATACACTTCCATCAAATACCAAACTTATCTTTTCAGAAAATAGTGCAATTATTGTTCAGTTAAGCAATGGGCGAATCGTTAAGATTTCAGCTAAAGACTTACAAGCGAATGAATTAGTACTCAATAGCCCGCAATTTGAGCAATTAACAGCCCTTCCAAGTTCAGATTTAAATAAATTATTAAGTTTTGCAGACCAATATCAAAATCTATCAGAAACAACAGCTCAAGAAGATATTATTCGCTTAGAAGATGGTCGTGTATTTCAACGTGTTGGTAAAGATTATGTAGAAGTTGCAGCAGATACTTTTTCAGCAGACAACGGGGGGGGGAATCGTTTTGTACAATTAGGTCGTGTTGGTCAGGATGTTGTCGCTGATGGTGTCAGTCCATTAAGCTTAGCTCGTATTTCATCATTAGAAAGCATACAAAATATTGGCGGTGAACAACAGAGCCTCATTACATCCGCTTTACGCACAAGTCCTGTATTTTCAACTATTCAGAACGAATTTAATCTACCACCTGAAGCAATTGATGATTTTTATGTAACTGGTTTAAATACGCCTATTCAGCTTAACCCACTTAATCAAGATTTTGATACTGACGGCAAAGTTGTTATTTTAGAAAGTATCAATGGTTATCCATATACACCGAATACAGAAATTATTGTACCTAATGGTACGCTTAAGATTGACTCGACAGGAAATATTATATTTATTCCTCAATTTGGCTTTATTGGTAAAGTTGAATTTGATTATGTGATTAAAGATAATCAAGGGGAAAAAGATACTGCAAAACAAATTATTACCATTGAAGCAATCGATACGAGTAGCCAAACTGTTGTCTCTGAAGAAGGTTTGTCTAATGGTATTCAAGATGCAAATGGTATTGAAGATCAAACAAACTTATCGGTCAATGTAGAAAAAGTATTTGTTGGAAATGTTGCAGCATATCGTGATTTAAAATATCAAATTACCAAAACGCCAAATGAAAATATTACAAGCAATAAAACACCTATTACATGGGTCTTAGAATCACAATCAAATACCGTCATTGGTAAAATGAACAATATTTCAATAATTGAAATTCAGATGAATGAAAATAATGGAGAATATAAAGTTTCATTATTGGGCCCAATCGACCATCCAAATACAAGCAGTGAAGATGTTCTTAAGTTAAATTTACCTTATCAAGTTGTTGATCCTTCAGGAAACTCTACACGAGGTATGATTACAATTTCGGTAGAGGATGATAGCCCAATTGCAGTCGATGATAGCAATAGCATTGCTGAAGAAGCTACTTCACCTATTACTGGTAATGTTCTAACCAATGATCAAGTCGGTGCAGATGGTCAGGCAATTGTGACAAGCATTCAGGGTAAAGTTTTAACTAATACATTTCAAACTCTTGAAACAACTTATGGCCAATTGACTATTTATAGCGATGGTCGCTATAGCTACACTTTAGACAATAAAAAATTAGAAGCACAACAGGCTCTAGCACAAGACCAAGAAGCGCAAGAAGTCTTTCAATACACCATGCGTGATGCCGATGGAGATGAAAGTTCTGCAACACTCATCATTAGCATTATAGGTGAAAATGATGTTCCTGTAATTGATACTATTAACACACAGTCCAAAGCGATTGTTTCTGAAGAAGGTTTAAAAGATGCAAATCCTGATGAAACCGGCAATACAGATACGACAAATGATGCTGTATTCAACGGTAAAATCATCGCAACGGATGTTGATCAGGGTGATGTATTAACCTATTCGTTTACAGCTGTGCCAACTGAATCATTGACCAGCAATGGTAAAAACGTGGTTTGGGATTTGCTCAATCCAACAACATTAATCGGTAAATTGGCAGATACTACGTCAGTCATTGAATTGACATTAGATTCATCGACAGGTG
>CANRJX010000091.1 GCA_947631095.1 uncultured Wohlfahrtiimonas sp. | reverse complement strand
ATCAACAAATCCAAGTTTTTGGTGCAGATGGATAGAGGCAATATTATTGGCTTCAATTGCAGCAACCAAAACATGAACACCATCTTTTTTCGCGTGTAAGATTAAGTTTGATAAAAGCTGAGTACCAATTCCTTTGCCATGAATACCGTTTTTCACATAGACAGAATGTTCACGTGAATATTCATAACCCCCAAAAGGTCGCCATAATCCATAAGTGGCATATCCAACAATAACATCATCCAAAGTTGCGACTAAAATTGGAAATTTTGCATTTGCTTTCTCGTTAAACCATGCGATTCGATTATCTAAATCGACAGGTTTTTCAATCCAAAGGCTATTGGTATGAATGATTGCATGGTTATAAATCTCCATAATTTCTGGGAGATCATTCAGAGTGGCTTTACGGATTGTTAGCATATTAGTTTAGCGATCAGCTTAGAAAGCAAAATATTGTACTGCTCACATTGCTTTATTTCACGTTAAATCTATATTCATCTTGAAAATTTTGGCTGAATCGAGAAGAATGAAGCCGATGAAGCATATTACATATAGAATATGTTGATAAATGCTCAGTAAAATCTGTAGTAATGATGAATAGTTGCCATTATATTTAAATAGCAACGCTTAATGTGGATGAAGTATGGAAATTTTAGCGCTCCCTAAAGTAAATCAAGCCAGTGGTGAAATGACATTACCTGGTTCTAAAAGTATCTCAAATCGAGCATTGTTATTGGCTGCATTGTCTGATGGCAAGACTCATTTACAAGGTTTATTGCAAAGCGATGATGTTCACTACATGAAAGAAGCTTTAACAACTTTGGGCATCACGATTAATACATTAAGTGATACAGAATGCATCATTACAGGCAATTCAAATGGTTTTCCGAATAAAGATGCTGAACTCTTTTTAGGAAATGCGGGCACTGCATTTAGATCTTTAACCGCAGCGACGGCTTTAAATAAAGGGCATTATGTATTAAAAGGAATACCTAGAATGCATGAGCGTCCAATTAAGGACTTAGTTGCCGCACTTCATCAAATGGGTTTGTCCATTAATTATTTGGATAATGAAGGTTATCCACCGTTAGAAATTTTTCCTGCAGATATAGAGGCTGATACTGTTTCTGTTAAAGGTTCTGTTTCTAGCCAATTTTTAACCGCATTATTGTTATCCATCCCGATGACTAAGAAAGCGATGACCATTAATATTGATGGAGAATTGATTTCTAAACCATATATTACAATTACATTGTCTATGTTGAAAGATTTTGGCATTGTTGTCGAAAATCGTGATTGGCAGTCATTTTATATTCCTGCACATCAAGAATATCGCTCACCTAAAAATTATTATGTGGAAGGAGATGCATCGAGCGCATCTTATTTTGCAGCAATCGGTGCAATTGGTGGTCAAATTACCATGCAAGGGATTGGCACAAAAACGATTCAAGGTGATGTTGAATTTTTGAAAGCATTGGAGATGATGGGAGCCGTTGTAATTTGGGATGAACATACCGTCATTGTTAAAAAACCTGAAACTACTTTAAAAGGAATTGACTTAGATTGTAATCATATTCCCGATGCTGCGATGACATTAGCTGTTTTAGCATTATTTGCAGAAGGTAAAACAACACTTCGAAATATTGGTAGTTGGAGAGTAAAAGAAACTGATCGCATCCATGCAATGGCAACTGAACTGAGTAAGTTAGGTGCTGACGTGATCGAAGGGGACGATTTTATTGAAATCACTCCGGTGAAAAATTTGAAAGAGAATGTATCAATTTTTACATATGATGATCACCGTATTGCGATGTGTTTCTCTTTATGCAGTTTTTTAGTGCCAATCATCATTGAAGATCCAAAATGTGTGAATAAAACATTTCCAACTTATTTTGACGTGTTTAAACAACTGGTTTGCTAAATTGTATGATTAAGCAACCTTTAAGCATCATATATAAACGATCGCTATCACTTGTGGAGTTAATGATTATCTCTGTGATTGTAGCGATCGTTGTGACCATTTTAGGGCAAAAATTCTTAGAGTTTGACGATGACAGTAAAGCAGTAGCAGTTAAACAAGATATTCGTTCTATTGAAGGTGCACTCAGGGTATACCATAAAGATATTGGAAGTTATCCAACAACAAAACAAGGATTACAAGGCTTAATTAGTAATCCTAATGATGAAAAATGGAATGGTCCTTATTTATCTGAAGATGTGATTATTGATCCGTGGGGATCGTATTATCAATATGAGTCTCAAGATGAAGAATATATTATATTTTCATTAAAAAAATAAATTAAATAAATGCTTACCATATAATTATATATTTACAATAATTTATTTTAATTTGATTGATATCAATTAACACCCCAACGCCATAGCATGCTAGGATCTATCTATATTATTATTCTAAAAATACATGAGTTTGATACTAATCGGGGGCGATTATGAGCGATAAAGATACGAATACAGCAAAAAGCAAAGATTGGCGTAATTTTTTACTGCTGGGCTTAGTTGGTTTACCCATAACGACTATTTTACTAATTTGTGCATATGGCTTTTTTATTTGGTTTATGCAGATCCTTTTTTGGGGTCCGCCACAATAAGTAACCAAATCTCCAAAAGATAAACAAAGAAAAGGGAATAGTTATGCAGTTTATAAAAAAAATATTAGTCAATTTGAAGAGTTTATTCCTCAAACCATCTATGACGATCGGTTTAGGTATATTAGTCACAGGTGGATTTATCGCAGGGCTTTTGTTCTGGCAAGCATTTAATACAGGTATGGCATACACAAACTCAGAGCAATTTTGTGTGAGTTGTCATACCATGTCCCATAATCAAGAAGAATTACAAGAGACTGTGCACTGGAAAAATCGTACAGGCGTGCGAGCATATTGTGCAGATTGTCATGTTCCACATAATTTTACAGATAAAATTGCACGTAAAATGCAGGCAAGCCGTGAGGTTCTAGCGCACATTACTGGTGATATAGGCACAAAAGAAAAATTTGAAGAAAAACGTTTAGTGTTAGCGCAACGAGAATGGAAACGTATGACGGCAAACGGCTCTAAAGAGTGTCGTGCTTGCCATGATTATAATCAAATGGATTTCGATAAAATGAGCATTATGGCACAAATGCAGATGCGTAATGCCGCTCAGTTAAATACACCATGTATAGAATGTCATAAAGGAATTGCGCATAAATTACCTGAAGTTAAATTACAAATGAGCCCGGAATTAGCAAAATTAATTAATGATGCAAAACATGAAAAAATTGGTGTTAATGAAGTGGGTTATAACATTATTGCTCAGCCTATTTATTCCGATGAAAATTTAGAAAACCGTATAGGTACATTAGAAGTTGCAACCTCAGTGAAAGTTCTTGAAACCACTAAAGATGCTGATAAAGTTGAATTATCATTGTGGCGTAAAAGCAAAGGTTTTAGTCGCGTTTGGTATGAAAAATTTGGTTTAAACGTTGTGAGCGCTATTTTTGAAAAAGAGTTTGCACAAAATAAAGATAACTTTGAAGTATTTGAGACTAAAGAAGATCCCTTAACAGGTTTGGACTGGGAACATGTTAAAACTGATGTCTGGATCAAAAAAGGCGATTTAACTGCCTCAAGTGAAGGTTTGTGGAATGTTGCAAAATCAAGTTTTAATACTAGCTGTAGTGTTTGTCATAGACCGCCAGCAGAAGATCACTTTGATACAAATACTTGGCCTGGAATTTTTAGTGGAATGGTTGGTTTCACTAACATGGATAACGATACACAAAAATTAGTTTTAAAATATCTACAGTTCCATTCATCAGACTTTGATAGCGACAAACGTCACTAATCTTGTTGCTAGAGGAGAGAAAATTATGAGTATGAATCAATCGCGTCGTGGTTTCTTAAAAGCGCTCGGTTTAGCGTCAGTGGGTACATTAATTCCTAGTGTTGTATTTGGACAAAGCATTTTACAAAATAAAGCACCAACAGCAGGTGAAAATGTCCATAACTTAGTGAAATGGAAATTTTCTGGTGCTCATTGGGGAGCATTTAGAGCTAAAATTGCAGGCGATAAGCTTTTAGAAGTCAAACCATTTGAGTTTGATAAATATCCAACAGATATGATTTATAACATCCCTGGAATTGTCTACAATTCATCGCGTGTTCGTTATCCAATGGTGCGATTGGATTGGTTTAAAAATGGTTATAAAAGCGATACTTCTCAGCGTGGTGATAATCGTTTTGTACGTGTTACATGGGATCAAGCATTGGATCTCGTTTATAACGAATTAGATCGAATCCAAACGCAATATGGTGCTTGGGGATTGCACATTGGAAACGTTGGCTGGCGTTCTGTCGGACAATTACACAGTTGTGGTAATAATATGCTACGCGCTTTAGCGATGCATGGTTCAGGGGTAACCACTGCTGGTGACTATTCTACAGGTGCAGGGCAAACAATTTTGCCTTATGTCTTAGGTTCAACTGAGGTTTATTCTCAAGGTACTTCTTGGCCGATTATCTTAGATAATAGTGATTTAATTGTATTTTGGGGTAATGATCCAATTAAAAATCTTCAAGTGGGCTGGAATACTGAAACTCATGAAGCTTATGAATACTTTGAGCAATTGCGTGACAAAATTTATAATGGTGATATTCAGGTAATTTCTGTTGATCCTGTAAAGAGCAAAACACAAAACTATTTGAATTGTGAACATCAATACGTTAATCCATTGACTGACGTTGCGCTAATGCTCGGTATCGCACATACGATGATTAAAGAAAAGCTATACGATAAAGCTTTTTTAGACACTTATTCAGTCGGGTTTGAACAGTTTGTACCTTATGTTTTAGGACAAATGCCGGATAATGTTGAAAAGTCACCAGAATGGGCATCATCTATTTGTGGGGTTGATGCTGAAAGAATTAGAGAGTTAGCAAGATTGCTGACCAAGGGTCGTACGCAATTAATCTTTGGTTGGGCAACGCAAAGACAACAATATGGTGAACAACCATATTGGATGGCAGCTGTCTTAGCAGCAATGATTGGACAAATTGGTTTGCCGGGTGGCGGAATAAGCTATTCTCATCACTATTCTTCCGTTGGGGTACCTACTACAGGTGCATCAATGCCAGGAGCATTTCCTTTATCGCTAGATTTTGGACGTAAAGCAAAATTTGATAATCCTGATTATCAAGGATATTCATCTACTATTCCAGTTGCACGAGTTGTTGATGCTTTATTAGAACCAGGTAAGGAAATTAACTTTAACGGCTCAGTTGTTAAGTTGCCACCTTATAAAATGGCTATATTTTCTGGTGCTAATCAATGGCATCGTCAGCAAGATCGCAATAAAATGAAGCGCGCATATCGAAAATTAGAAACGATTGTATATACGGATTATAACTGGACAGCTTCGTGTCGATTTGCAGATATCGTATTGCCTGCATGTACACCATATGAACGTAATGACTTAGATATTTACGGCACATACAGCAATCGTGGAATTATTGCTATGCATAAGCTCGTGGATCCTTTATATCACTCTAAACCAGATTTAGAAATTTGGGCGCAATTTGCTAAGCGTTTAGGTCGTGAGGAAGAGTATCGTCAAGGCTTAACAGAAATGGAGTGGATTGAAAAGTTATACAATGAATGTCGTGCAGAAAATACAAGCAAAGGATTTGAAATGCCTGAGTTTTCTGAATTTTGGGAGAAAGGTTATGTGTTATTCCCAGATGGTCCATTATGGGTGCGTCATGCTGATTTTAGAGAGGATCCAGAGGTAAATGCACTCGGAACACCATCAGGATTTATCGAAATTTTTAGCCGCAAGATAGCAAGTTATAATTACGAAAACTGTAAAGGTCATCCTGTCTGGATTGAAAAAACTGAACGATCTCATGGCGGTCCACAATCAGATAAGTATCCATTCTGGTTACAATCACCTCATCCTGATGCGCGTTTACATTCACAAATGTGTGAGGTTGATAGTGCGCGTGAAAAATATGCGATTGCTGGCCGTGAACCTGTCTACATGAATGCACAAGATGCTGAAGAGAAAGGTATTAAGCATGGCGATGTTGTATTAGTTTTTAATGATCGCGGATCATTAATTGCAGGTGCAAATATTTCACCAAACTTTCCAAGAGGTGTTGTACGCATTTTTGAAGGTGCTTGGTATGGTCCATTGAATGCAGAGATTGGTTCTGTTGATACTTATGGTGACCCGAATACTGTAACGATGGATGTTGGTACTTCTGATTTAGCACAAGCGACTAGTGCAAATACTTGTATTGTTGATATTAAAAAATACGAAGGACCAGCGCCAGCGGTGACATCTTTTGGTGGCCCAATCGAGGTTGATCCAATTATATGATGACACAGGCAGAATGGTTAGCAATTAATGAACAGCGAGCCTCAATTTATCAGTGGTTTGGTTCATTATTTGCATTGGAACAAACAAAAGAGCAGCTAGAGTGTTATCAAAATCACCAACTAGATAATTTATATGCTGTTTTCACCGAGCTTGGCTTATCCACTGAAGTTAATAGATTTCAAAAGGCTATGAATAATGCCTTACAAGATGATTCGGTTGTATTGGAGTTAGCAGCAGATTTTGCACAACATTTTTTGTTGGATGATAAAGTTTCAACATTACCATATGCTTCTTTTTATTTAGAAGATGGAAAGTTATATGGAGATGTCGAAACTAAGATGAAAGAATTTTTAGAAAGTAATCAGTTAACTATTTCTGAAAATTTCAAAGAACCTGCTGATCATCTGGTCATATATCTGTATCTATTTGCTTACTGGATTCGAAGATCGAATGATGTAAATGATCAAGTGACTGTTAGTAAAGAACAGTCGATTTTTCTTGAAAATGGTTTATTGAATTGGTTGCCTGAATTTGTAGAAAAAAGCCAAAAGCAAAAATTGAAGTATGATGTTTATCCATCATTATCTGCACTGCTTTTGGCATTTATTAAAATAGATTTACTCTTACTTAAAGAGTGATTAAAGTTGTTTTTGCATAGCGCAGCGGGCTTGAATATCGAGGCCCGCTTCAGCTTCTTCTTCTAATACATCAATTAGAAATAACGATAAATTATTATCATCAATAATCGTAAAGCCTTTGCTTTCATAAAAAGGTGCATTCCAAGGAATATTTTTAAACGTAATGAGCGTAATTGCTGATAGTTTGCGTTCACGCATAATATTTTCAACATGAGATAACAATGCGCTACCTACACCTTTTTTCTGCCATTCATTACTGACAGATAGTTCACAGATGTGAAACATATTGTTATGCACTATGCCATTGATAAACCCTATTGATTGTCCATCGCAAGAGGCAACCCAGCTATTGCCGGATTGTGTATATGATTGGTGCACAGAGATAGATTGCACACCACCTTCTGCCACCCAAGAAAAGGTATTATCTTGTTTATAAACTTGTGCCGCAGAACGTTCAACATTTGGCAAATGTTCTATATCACTCGCAAGTGTTGCACGAATACTAATAGATTGATTTTCCATGAATAACTAACCTGATTAATAACTATTTGTGGGGAGAGTTTACGCTAAATATTGTTTGTAGCGTATTAATTTCACGTTCAAGGCTATAAAAACCTGGGATTTTAGGAATTTCTATAAACTTATTTGGCTCATCAAATCTCGCACAATTTGCCATAGTTTCAAATAGATAAAGCATTTTTGAAAGCTCCTCATCTGTTAATTGTGGGCGATTAGGATTGACGGCAGCATTTTCTAACAAAAATGCGAGTTTTTCAATTGAGTGAATTAAAGGCCAATAGTATTCGATCAAAGGCTTGTTTTTGGGAATTTCACCAATCGCAGCCGTATAAAGTGCTGTTAAATTAGATAAGTTTGTTTTCATTTTGGTTAAACGAGCTTGTATTTGTAATTCAGAGCTCGCTTTGGGTGGAGAAAAGAGCAAAAGGAGCATTTGGGATTGATCACGTAAAGTACGCATTACAATTTTTGGAATACGATTTGAAGCAGATCCTTTGCTTGTTATGATAACGCCGATCAGACCAATTGCACTGCCGATTAAAACATCCATAATACGAATGCCTGAGAAATGTAAAAATGAAAAATGTTCAGGTGTAAGTGTTGTCGCTAGGAGCACTGCATTCGGAGTAATGAAGATAATGGCTAAGCCATAGTTTTTAACGATGTATAGCTCTGTTAATAGGGTAAAAAAGAATATAAATAATACCAAGGCATAATTAGAAGGACCAAAATATAAGATAATGCTCGCAATGATTACGCCTATAATCGTGCCAATTGAACGCTGAATTGCACGATAATAAGTTGCAACCATAGAAGCGCCTGACATGACTGCAACGCAAGATAAAGATATCCAATATGATCTTGTAAAATCAAAAGCATATCCGATTAA
>CANRJX010000090.1 GCA_947631095.1 uncultured Wohlfahrtiimonas sp. | reverse complement strand
ATTGCACCAATCCACATCCAAGACCAAGGTGTAATCGATAGATAGAAGTTCATAATACGACCAGGTTGGTGAAGGTCAGCACTTAAAGCGATTGGTCCAACAATGCCTGTTGTAACAGCAATTGCGAGAGTGATCATTTCTGCTTTAGGATATAAACCTTTGCGAAATAGCCTTAAAAAAACAGCAACTAGAGCGCCTGTTGCAGCAATTCCAATAAAGAAAAAGTATTGTACCGCCCAAGGTAGCCATGCTAATTCTTGTGGGGCTGTTAAAATTTCACGGATCATAGTTTTACCTCCTGCCAAAGCATGGCTTGACCTTGAACATTGCTACTAAATGCTTCATCCAAACCAATGTAAAACACTTGTGGAATTGTGCCTTGCTCTGGTTTTAATACTTTGATTTGATCTTTAAATTCCACTAGCATTTTGCTGATCTCGCTATTTGGATCTTTCATATCACCAATAATGCGAGCACCGCCAACACAAGATTCGACACACGCAGGCAATAAGCCTGCATCTAAACGATGAGTACAGAATGTACATTTATCAGCAGTGCCTGTGTCATGATTGATAAAGCGTGCTTCATAAGGGCAAGCTTGCACGCAATAAGCACAGCCCACACATTTTTTATTATCAACAACGACAATGCCATCTTTGCGTTGAAAAGTGGCTTGAACTGGGCAAACAGGCACACAAGGTGGATTATCACAATGATTGCATAAACGAGGCAATACAACATTGGTTGGCTCGTTATTAAGATTGTTGATTACTTGATATTGGCGAACAGTTGTTCTGAATTGTCCGGGGGGCATTTGATTTTCAACAGAACAGCTAACTGTGCAGGCTTGGCAGCCAATACAGCGACGAAGATCAATCATCATTCCGTAGCGTTTGGACTCATCCCCTTCTTTACGCGGTGGTGCCATCATTGATTTTGCATCTGCTAAACTCATTACTGTTGCACCTGCTGTAATGGTCGCCAGTTGTTTGAGTAATTCTCGACGGTTAAGGCTCATAAGCTTCGTTCCTTGTTAAAGTTTGTGACTTTTTATGAAACTGATTAATATTATGTGAGTATTATTCATCGTTTTAGTTCATTGCCTCTATTGTGGAAAACCACATAACGCTATAAAGCTTGATTTATGACAAGAAAAGAGAGTCCTAATTGCCTAAGTTTTTGAAAAACAAATTACTAATGAGCTTGTTGTGTTTATTGTTGTGTCCATTTATGGGTAAAGCAGAAATGATAGAACAGCAAAAAATAATTACAGTGGCTGTTTTAGCGCCCACAGGGCAAACAGAAACTTTAGAAAGTTGGCAAGGTTTAAAGCAGTTGCTAGAAAACACTCTGCAAAATTATCAAATTGAGCTATTGCCTGTAACCATTGAGCAATTTCAAAAGATTGCAATTAACAATGAAGCCGATTTATTGCTAGGGAATCAAAATGCATTTTTATCAGTATTTTCTGAGACACAACTGAGATGGCTGGCGAGCTTAGAATATAATCACCGTTCTTTTAACCCACATTCATTGATTGGCAGTTCAATTATTGTCAGAAATGACAGTTCAATAAAGCACCTTAAAGATTTAAAGGATAAAAAGGTTGCAGCTGTTTCCCAAGATGCTTTAGGTGGGTTTTTATTGGGTTATAAAAAGCTTTACGACGAAGGATTAGAAGCGCCAAAAGATTATTTTATTAGCTTTACTGGATATCCGATTGAACGAGGTTTTTTTTATCTCTCTAATCATTCAGTGGATGCAGCGATTGTACCGGCATGTTTATACGAACATTTGGTTGAAAAAAAACAGATTGAAGCTAAGGATTATAGAGTTTTAGAGCCAATATCAAATAGCCAACATTGTTTAAGTTCTACGCCATTATCTCATTATTGGTTATTGGCGGCTTTACCGAAGCTATCGGAAGAGAATGCAGAAAAAATTCAACATGCATTGCTCAGTAATGATCAAGCTGATTTGACCATGTGGCGTTTACCCATTGGCTTAGGTGAAGTTCATGCAATTAAACAGTTTGCGGGTTTAATCAAAGTGGAAGAAACCTTGTTTGAAACATTTTGGCGCTTAGCACATCAATATAAATCTGGTTTGATTATCCTCATTATAATTATGATGATATTGGCCATTAATCATATCTGGTTAACTTGGTTGGTGAGAAAGCGTAAACGAGCTTTAGAGGCTTCGTATCATCGTTTGCATGAATATGAGAATATATTATCTCGTACGGATAGAGCGAATATATTGGGTGAAATAGCCAGTGGAATTGGGCATGAGTTGAATCAACCTTTGATGGTGATTAGAAATTACGCAGAAGGTACTTTGGTCGGATTAAATAAAGGAAAAAGCCCCGAGAATTTTACAAAACCTTTGAATAATATTGTGCAACAAGTCGAGCAATGCAGCGCGATTATTAAAAATTTACAAGCTTGGACGAAGCCTAAAAATATTGATCAATTCGAATGGTGTCATTTTTATACTTTTATGTTGAGAATGATTGAATTGATTCGTGTACAAACTAAAAATAGAGTCACAATTGAATTACGCGTTTCTGTTGAGCAACAGATCTTTACGGTGATTTCTATTTTAGAGCAAGTTATGATGAATTCCTTGTTGAATGCGATACAAGCAGGCGCTGATCACATTGTGATTACAGCAGAAGATCATCAAGATTTTTATAAGATATTAATGATTGATAATGGTTGTGGTTTTAGCCAATCACAAATTGATGCACCGTTTGTACCTTTTAGAACCACGAAACCAGAAGGTTTAGGGTTAGGATTGGTAATCTGTGAGCGTTTGATTGCAAGTTTAGGAGGTAAATTTAGAATCTCCAATCGTAAAGATCATCAACAAGGTGCAACGATTCGTGTGATTTTACCGAAGAGAATGAGCGAGTAGCTTGTGGGCTTAGCCTTCAATTGTTAGTATTCAGGATTAATATTAAATTTGATGCATGAATGATGAAAATACATCTTGTAGATGATGAAGTAGAAGTGCGTGATTCCTGTGAGTTCCTCGTGAACCAGTTGGATTATTATGATGTTCAGCAGTGGGAAAATGGCGAAGTTTTTATTGAGTCTGTTGAACTATTTAAGCCAGCCATTGCGATTTTAGATCTTCGCATGCCAAAAATGAGCGGTGAAATGGTGATTGATTTGTTAAATCAAAAGAGCAGTGTGATCGCACCGATTATTTTAACTGGGCATGGTGAATTATCTCAGGCTGTAATGTTATTAAAAAATGGTGCTGTTGATTTTCTAGAAAAACCAATCTCGATGATTAAAATGGAATCTGCTTTGAGAAGTGCAGAAGTGATCACGCAAAAATTATTTTCTGCACATTTAGTCCAACAACAATATTTATTGTTATCAGAAAAAGAAGCGCAAGTGAGTCGATTGGTCTGTGATGGACTGACAAATCGTGAAATTTCTGATTTATTAAATGTGTCTGTGAGAACAGTAGAAGTACAAAGAGCAAGTGCAATGAAAAAGATGCAAACAGAGACGCTTGCAGAATTTGTGACTAAAATTGCCAGTCTGAAAATATAATTTTTCGGCATTTTGTGTGTTTTTAATGCATGATTATTTAATGGTTTTTGATCTTTATCATATTGCGATGAGTAATGGTTTACTTTAGTCATCTAAAGATTGATTTAGCTTTTTTAGCGTAGATAATACTGCGCATAATAATTATAAATTTTTATGAATGTCGATCTCTCAACTCCTCTTATGTTTGCCCTTTCCTTTGGTTAGGGCTTTTTATTGCTTTAATTTTTAAATAAATAATAAAAAATGTAGCAAAGGGTTATTACCACTTATTTGTAATTGTTCAGTAGCATCGAACTAAGCATTTTAAACATATAGGGAGGGAATAATGCCAAAATTGATTCATACGATGGTTCGTGTCAGAGATTTAGATAAATCTATTAGTTTTTACAGTCAAGCCTTTGACTTTAATGAAAAGCATCGTTTAGATTTTCCTACATTTACACTAGTTTATTTGGGTAATGATGAGAGTGAAGCAGAGCTTGAGCTCACGTTTAATAAAGATAGAGAAACTGATTATGATTTAGGTGATGCCTATGGTCATATTGCATTTTCAGTTGAAAACTTATCTGAATGTCATGAAAAAATTAAAGCTAACAACTTTAGCCCAACAGATATTTTTGAGTTAATCGCAGGTGATATTAGTGCAAAATTTTTCTTTGTAACTGATCCAGATGGTTATCAAATAGAAGTGTTGGCAAGAGGTGGGCATTATAAATAGCTTTATCTCGAATAATTACAATAATTTAAATCGATAGTATGACGATGGTTCAATTCAATATAAAAATTGGACTGTTGTTTTGGAGGGATACTATGAAACAGCAAAATATAAATAATTTAGAAATCAATTTATCACGCCGTAATTTACTTAAAGGTGCGGCAGTATTGAGTGGTATGTTGGCAACAGGATCATTTTTAGCAGTATTAACCTCTAGTCAGAGTTGGGCGTTGGAAGCTAAAAATTTAAATGAGTCACAAGCAAAAACATTGCTAAATATGGCAAAGGCATTGTATCCACATGAAGGCTTAGATGATGTTGTTTATGCGCTATTAGTTAAAGATATTGATCAGGCATGTAATGACCCACAAGTTTTTGAAATGGTAACTGCCGGCATTGAAAATTTGAATCAGCCCAAACCTTTTTCTGATTTACCCGAACAAGAGCAATATTTAAAGCTCGTTGAAATAGAAGGATCACCATTTTTTAACAAAGTACAAAAGCAATGCCTGACATCTCTTTATGATAATGCCGTTGCATATCAGCATTTTGGTTATCAAGGCGAAAGTTACTCTAAAGGCGGATATTTATTGCGTGGATTTGATGATTTAACGTGGTTACCAAATCCAAGTGCGGATGCAAGTCCTGCGTATAGATAAAATATAAAAAGATATTAGGTGGAATTATGGCTGAGAATAAATATGATTATAAAGATCAAGATGTTGTTGTGATTATTGGTTCGGGTGCTGGTGGTGGAACATTGGCCAATGAATTATGTCAAAAAGGGATTAAAGTTGTGCTGCTAGAAGCTGGCAAACGAGAAAGTCCACAATCTTTTGTTCAAGATGAATGGAAGTCTTTTGATCAACTAGCATGGAAAGATAATCGTACGACATCAGGTTCATGGGAAGTTGCTGAAAATTTTCCAAATTTACCTACTTGGATTTGTAAAACGGTTGGTGGTACAACGACACACTGGGCAGGAGCATCACTTCGTTTTCAAGAGCATGAGTTTAAACCAAAGACAAATTATGGCGCTGTTGAAAATGCTAATTTGATTGATTGGCCGATTACATTGGTTGAATTAGAGCCTTATTATGCATTGGCAGAGTATAAAATGGGTGTTACAAGAACGAATGACGTTCCAGGCTTACCGGGCAATAATAACTTCAAGGTTTTATATAATGGTGCAACACGCTTAGGATACGATAAAGTCAGCACAGGGCATATGGCGATTAATAGTCGAAATCGTGATGGTAGAGCACAATGTACACAGCAAGGTTTCTGTTTTCAGGGATGTAAGATGGGTGCAAAATGGTCGACACTTTATACTGAAATTCCAAAAGCTGAAGCAACTGGCTTATTAGATTTGCGCACAGAAAGCCAAGCAACCAGAATCGAACATGATGATCAAGGTAAAGTCACAGGCGTTGTGTATGTTGATGCAGGAGGTAATGAGCACAAACAATCGGCAAGAGTTGTCTGTATTGCTGGGAATTCTATTGAAACACCACGATTATTATTGTTATCTGAATCTGGTAAGTTTAAAAATGGATTAGCAAACACTTCTGATCAAGTGGGTAGAAACTATATGCGCCATGTGACAGGCTCAGTGTATGCCGTATTTGATGAGCCTATTTATATGAATCGCGGTACTGTAATGGCTGGCATCGTGCAAGATGAGGCTAAAAATGATTTAGATAGAGGATTTGTTGGTGGTTATGAATTAGAAACTATTAGTTTAGGATTACCATTTTATGCAACATTTTTTAATCCCGGTGGCTGGGGTAAAGAATTTGCCTCTTATATGGATAATTACACTAAAACAGCAGGGTTATGGATTGTTGGTGAAGATATGCCACAAGCAACGAATAGAGTCACTTTAAATAGCGAAACATTGGATCAACTTGGATTACCAGTTCCTAATGTGCACTATGATGATCATCCTAATGATGTTGCAATGCGAGATCATGCATTTAAGCAGAGTGTTGCATTATATGAGGCGGCAGGGGCCAAAAAAAGTTTTAAAACTCCACCGTATCCTTCCACACATAATTTAGGTACTTGTAGAATGAGTGAAAAACCTGAGGAGGGTGTTTGTAATAGTTATGGTCAAACGCATGATATTGATAACTTATTCATTTCAGATGGTAGTCAATTTACAAGTAGCGCAGCCGAGAATCCTACACTAACGATCGTTGCCTTGGCGATTCGCCAAGCTGAATATATCGCTAAATCAATGGAACAATTAATGATATAGTTATTTTGTTGTTCACAATAACTATTAGAGACATGCTTGAGCATGTCTCAATTGGAGGTTTTAGATATGTGTCAAATTTATACAAATACCGATCCTATGAGTTACGAATCGCGTAACCGCTCAATCCGAATTAATAAAGTTGTCACCAGTATTCGTTTAGAGAACGTTTTTTGGGATATTTTGGCACAGATTGCATTGGAAGAAAAAGTAACTGTGAATCAGTTAATTACAGAATTATATGAGGAGTTATATCTTCTTTATGGCGAAGCTCCAAACTTTACATCTTTCCTTAGAGTCACTTGTATGAACTATATGACAGGAAAATCTAGCCAATATCATCGTTTATCCCGCAGTAATGAGTCAAATTATGCAAAATACACCTATAAATAATGCGCATCTCGCATTTATTCAAGACATTCAAAAAAGTATTCCCAGTCAGCAAATTTATACAGATCTATTGAGCCGTTATGCTTATGGAACGGATGCAAGCTATTATCGTTATGTGCCACAGGTTGTTGTGCGTGCACACAATGAATCACAAATCATTACATTGATTAAACAAGCAGAAAAACATCAAGTAGCATTAACTTTTCGTGCTTCAGGTACTTCATTATCCGGCCAAGCATCTACAGAATCTGTATTAGTTATGGTGGGTGATGATTTTTTAACCTCAGAAATTTTAGATGGTGCAAAAAAGATTCGTTTAGGTGCAATGGTGATTGGTGGCAATGCTAATAAACAATTAATGCCTTATGGTAAAAAAATTGGCCCTGATCCTGCATCCATTAACACTGCAAGAATTGGTGGAATTATTGCAAATAATAGCAGTGGTATGTGTTGTGGTACTAAAGAGAATAGTTATCATACTTTGGATAGTTTGCGCGTTATTTTAGCGGATGGATCAATTTTAGATACTAGTGATCCAACGAGTATTTCTGATTTTAAATCCAAAAATGGTGATTTTTTAAATCAATTGTCAGGTTTAGCAAAACGTATCAAAGAGCAGCCAGAGTTGGCGGCAAAAGTTCGCCACAAATATCGATTAAAAAATACAACGGGTTATGGCATTAATGCTTTGGTTGATTTTGATGACCCAATAGATATTTTGAGTCATTTATTAATAGGTTCAGAAGGAACGCTAGGTTTTATAAGTGAAGTTGTTTATAAAACCGTTGAAAATTATCCAAATAAAGCTTCTGCATTTGTATTTTTTGAGTCATTAGAAAATTGTTGTAATGCTGTTTCAGCCTTACGTTTGAATGCCCCAGTGAATGCTGTTGAGCTATTAGATGCCTTTTCGATCCGTTGCGTTGGAAATGAAATAAAAGGTTTGCCTGATTTTTTCTACAGTAAATTCAGTGATCAAGCTGCTTGCTTGTTGATTGAAACAACCGCGCCAACAGATCAATTATTGGATGAGCAAATTGCTAAAATTGATGAGATTTTGGCAGATTATCAATATTCGGCTTATACAAAATTTCAAAAAGATCCAAAAATCACTGATCAATATTGGTATGTCCGTAAAGGGCTTTTACCAATTGTGGCAGGTGCAAGACCGAAAGGTTCAAATGTTATCACGGAAGATGTTGTTTTTCCGATTGAGCATTTAGCATCTGGAGTAATGAGATTATTAGAATTGTTTTCAGAATATGGCTATCACGAAGGTATGGTGATGGGGCATGCTTTGGAAGGCAATCTGCATTTTGTGCTAACGCCATTAATGATCACAGAGGAAGATCGTGAAAGATTTGATGCATTTATGCAAGCCATGACTAAAATGGTTGCAGTTGAATTCGGTGGATCTTTAAAAGGTGAACATGGTACAGGTAGAAGCGTTGCACCTTTTGTTAAGACAGAATGGGGCGAAGAATTATATGAAATTATGCAGA
>CANRJX010000089.1 GCA_947631095.1 uncultured Wohlfahrtiimonas sp. | reverse complement strand
CTTTACTAAGTCCGCCATTAGATCTTTATCACCTTGTCTAGTCAAAAAAACCAGCATACTTTTTGAAACACCACCTAATTTTCATGTATGGATATAGCGGTAATCCCGTTAATAGATTGTGTAATTCTTCATTACTTTCGACATCAAAAATAGAGACATTTTTATATAACCCAACCACTCTCCAAATATGACGCCATTTTCCTGATTGTTGTAATGATTGTGAATATGCTTTTTCCGCTGCTAAAATGTGTGCTTTTTCATCTTTATCCATTGACTCAGGAATGTTTACGATCATCTCAACTTTAAATAGCATGTCTTTCCTCCTTATTAATTAATACTTTTACTGACGTTTATAATATTTAACTTTATCTTCATCCAACTCCATGCCTAAACCTGATTTATCTGATACTTTGACGCCATAATTAGAATATTCTAATGGCTCGATAACAATGTCATCTTTGAGTAATAAAGGGCTAAATAATTCTGTACCCCATTCCAATTTAGGTAAGGTTGAATATGCTTGAATAGCGGCGCTAGTAGAGATTGATCCTTCTAGCATTGTTCCACCGTATAACCCAATGCCTGATGCCTTAGCGACATTGGCTAATTCTAATACGGTATAAATACCACCTGATTTTGCTGTTTTTAATGCAAATGCGCGAGCACCTGCAATTTTAGCAATGTTGAATCCTTCAAATGGCAACCCTACAGATTCATCTGCAAGAATTGGAATATTAAATCTCTCGCTTAATCGCGCTTGTGCTTCTATTTCATGAGAGGGTAATGGCTGCTCTACTAAATCAATACCAGCATCTTGTAACAATTGCATTCCTGTAATTGCTTGTGTTTCATTCCATGCTTGGTTTACATCTACTGTGACCATACTGTCATCGCCCAAAGCTTTTTTAATCGCAACCACATGAGCAACATCATCCTTCACACTACGGCGACCAATTTTTAATTTAAAATCTTTATGTCGCCCCTTCTCTATCATCTCTTTTGCTTCATCAATATCTTTTTGTGTATCACCACTTGCAAGAACCCAAAGTACAGCTAAATGATCCACTACTTTTCCACCCAACAATGTCGCTACAGAAACATTTAAAATTTTACCTTGTATATCTAACAATGCTGTTTCTACAGCATTCCTAGCAAAATAGTTACCACGAATATTTTTAGCAACGATTTCTCTTAATAACCTTACAGAAGCCACTGATTTACCAATTAACAAAGGGGCTATATATACATCGATGGCTAATTTCATGCCTTCAGGGCTTTCTGGGCCGTAGCTCAACCCGCCGATTGTTGCAGCTTCACCCAAACCTAGAACACCATTTGCTGTATAAATTTTCACGATAACAGAACTTTGTACTGTCATTGTTGTCATAGATAACTGATGACCGCGAATCGTTGGTAAGTCAACAATAAATGTTTCAATTTTAACTATATGGTCATCCAAAAAAATTGTACTCACACTATTTCCCCTCACACAATTTGATTAAGCGATTTGACCTTTCAACCAAGAAAATAAAAGCGTATTAAATTCTTGTGGTTTCTCCACTGAAGGAACATGGCCGAGCTGCATTACCTCTAAAGACGCGTTCATTAAGTTAGCAAGATCTTGCATCTTTTCTAGAGACATTGCAGGATCATCATCACCCGCAACACAAATTACAGGCACAATAGAACTTGCATCTTGTAAACGATCAGTTGAAGACCATTCACCAAGCGCCTCACATAATTGCGCATATGCTTCATTATTTAAATTTGCTAAAGATAGCTGCCATTTTTGAATAATTTCAGGATTATTATTGATATAGTCCTCGGAAAACCAGCGAAGTACGATATTTTTTCCAACTTCTTTCAATCCTTCATTGCGAACTTTAATTGCTCTATCTTGCCAAAATTCTTCACTGCCAATTTTGTGGCTAGTGTTAGTCACCATTAAACCTTTCAAAGAATCTGGATAGGATAATAAGAGTTCTTGACCAATCGCTCCACCAATTGAAGTACCGACATAGAAAAATTTATCATATCCCAAGCTGAGTACGAGATCTTTCACCATAATCGCAAGATTTAAGATACTGATATTCAATTTTTCTGAATTATGCTGACTTTGTCCATGACCTGGCAAATCAATCGTTAAAACATCAAAATCAGTTTTTAATGCTTCAACAGTTTCTGCCCATACGCTATTGTCCATACCTAAAGGATGAACAAATACAACCAACTCTTTTTTTACCTGAGTACACGACAACTCAAAATAAATTGTATCTAGATACAACTTCCCCTTCATTCCTCTCTCCATTTTTCTTCTTATAAAAGTTCGTTTAGCGAACATATTGTTCTTATTTCGAACACATGATATTATTCTCATATCATTTATTTGTTGTCAAATCATTTAGTACACGGAATAATATTTATTCTAAAATTCGAGGTTATATAAGCAAAATGCAAAAAAATATCTTAGATGAAATCACACCTTTTTTAGATCAATATTCAGATGATCCTGATTTTATAAGCGCCTTTGCGCGTGGACTAATTATTTTTGAAACCCTATCAAGATGTAAGAAACCACAAACTATGTCTGATATTTCAAAAATGACAGGTTTCCCCAGAGCCAGTGTTAGAAGGGGTTTATACACATTGATTCAACTTGGATACGTTAGACAAGATGAGAGATATTATGAGTTAACATCTAAAATTTTAAGATTGGCTCATGATTATATTACTTCACAAAATCTTCCTTCGGCAGCACAGCCTATTTTAGAAGATATTACAAAACAATTGGATGAAGCATCTTCCATGGCTGTTTTGGTACAAAATGAAATTATTTATATCGCGCGCTCATCTGAAAATACACAAAGAATAATGTCTAATACATTAACTGTTGGGAGCCATTTACCTGCATACTGTACGTCTATGGGAAGAGTATTGCTAGCTGCAGAGTCTGTAGAAAATCAATTAGAAATTTTGAATCTAACTAATATAAGAAAACATACAGAACATACTGTAACGGATATTAATGAATTACTTAAAATATTTTCTGATGTCAAAGAACAAGGTTATGCCTTGGTATATCAAGAATTAGAAATAGAGTTATGTTCAATAGCTGTTCCTGTTTTTGATAAAACTGGCAAAGTGATTGCATCAATTAATGTTAGTACTCATGCATTGAGAAATAGCCCACAAGAAGTCAAAGAGAGATTTTTACCCACACTACAAAAATCAGCTGCTATTTTAGCGACATTTTTATAAATATAAACCAAAAAAAAAGCGCAACTCTATGCGCTTTTCAACTATTCATATAAATCTTTCATAAATCGTTTTCGTTCATTTTTCAATTCAATAATTTCATTTTCTAAATCTTTAATCACCAATGTAAGATCAGCTATGGTTTTTTTTGTCACCATTACATCTTCTAAATGCTTAGTCTGATTCGGATCAGCGAATGCCATTAAATCCTTTCGATATCCATTTTCCCAATCCACTCGTAAATTTTTCAGTGAATCTAAAGTTTCATTTAAATCATCATAACGCAAATTTCTTTTGCATAATAAAGTTGATAATATTTCAATATCTTCTTGATCTTTTAAACGGTTCCAAATCAATTTGATGGTTAAAATTGACTTTGGTGTTTGCAGCATCACATTATAATCTAGATTATATTCACACTCATAATCCTTTAAGCCCATATGAATGTCATCTCGAATATAAATATCATATCCAAAGCCCTCAATATGCATCGGGATTTCTTCGGAAACTAACTCAGATAAAAATGTATTTCCAAACAAAAAAGACTCATTCGTCTCTGAAGTTGCTAAACGCTCTTGTAACTGTTGAAATGCAGGATATGAGCTCGATGCAATTCCAACATCAACATCTCTAGAAGTTTCTTTAATATCTTGCAAAACCATTGATGCACCAAATCCAATTGTCAAATTACCTGCCCCAAACACATCCACTAATATTTTCACTTTTTCTATGACTTGTTCTTTATTAAACATTTTTTTCCTTTGGCTATTATTTTATAAATATTTTTATTCTAATCGTATATTAATAACTGATTAATTTATAAAGTAAAATAATAATATTTAATTATATTAATAAATAAATTTTATATATTAAATTCAACTTAACTAATTGATCTATCCTATGCTTTAATAAAGGCTAAAAATATAAGGGCGTATTAATGGGTGATAAAGCTGACTTTGTTATAGTTGCAGTAAAGTATGATGACAATAATGAATACATTACTCATGTTAGATGTTATAAACGCGAAGGTGAATTATTGGTCGATTTAAGAGAGTGCAGCAGAGAAGGTATTGCAAATATGATCGATCAAGGCAATATCTGGGTAACTGCCACTAAAAACCCTATTTCAGGCTTATGGGAAAAAGGTGCATTGGTTAAACGCTGTGGCCAGTATATACATACATTGTCAGAAATAGCGACACGAGACTATCTTGGTACATTACCAAAATATTAAAATTATTTTGTTACGATTAAAAAAGCCCATTAATATGGGCTTTTTTAATAAAATTACTTTTCTATTTGCTTGGCTAATAAATCGCGAATTTCTTTTAAATAATCCTCTGATGTTGGCGCAGGTGGAGGAGTTATTGCTGCATCAGCTTTATCTTTTTCTTCTTTTTGTGCTGCTGCCATTAACTTATTCACTGTTTTCATAATCGTGAATAAAACAATCGCAGTAATTGTGAATGTGATCAATGCACTTAATACTGATCCAAAGTTAAAAGTTACGCCTTTAATTTGAAATACTAAGTTTCCTAAAGCATCATCAGCAGATGTTTTGCCAGTTGTGAGAACAAAAATCAGACTGATAATTGGTGTTAATAAACCTTCAACGATCTTATTAACAATGGCTGTAAATGCTGTACCAATCACAACACCCACAGAAAGGTCTAAAATATTGCCACGCAATAAAAACTTCTTAAATTCTTTAAACATAATATTTTATCCACCTTTGATTAATTAAAAAGTTCCTGGATATGCACCACCATCGATTAGGAAGTTTTGCCCAGTGATGTATGAAGCTTGAGCACTGCATAAATACGCACATAATGAACCAAATTCATCTGGCTCACCAAAGCGTCTCGCTGGTATCTTTTGCATACGAATATTGGCAACCTCTTCAGAAGTCGTATTATTTTTTGCGGCTTCTGAACTCAATGTTTGCTTTAAACGATCCGTTGCAAATGCACCTGGTAGCAAATTATTCATTGTAACGTTATCAATGACTGTTGTACGAGAAATTCCTGCGACAAATCCTGTTAAACCCGCCCTTGCACCATTCGATAAACCTAAAATATCAATCGGAGCTTTCACTGCACTAGAAGTAATATTCACGATGCGGCCAAATTTTTGTGCCTGCATTTTTGGTGTAACAGCTTTAATAAGCTCAATGGCTGTCAACATATTATTATTCAATGCAGACTGCCAATCTTCTAATGTCCAGTTCAAATAATTACCCGGTGGTGGACCACCAGCATTATTGATCAAAATATCCACTTGTGGTGCAGTCGCTAAAACTTTTTCACGCCCTTCTGGTGTTGTAATATCAGCAACAACTATTGCCACTTTTCCTGCATTCGGCAAAGCTTCTAACTCTTTTTTTGTTGCAAGTAGCGTTTCTTCAGTACGACCATTAATAACAACATTAACACCTTCGCTCACTAATGCTTTAGCACAAGCTTTTCCTAAGCCTTTACTGCCTGCACAAACAATCGCCCACTTACCTTGAATTCCTAAATCCATATCATCTCCTTAGTTAAAAGCATCTTAAACTATGATAATCATAATCAATCATTATTAATTAATTATGACTAATAATTATCATTAATAAATTATTTAGACAAAAGATATTTTCCGATATTTTATGCGTATACTTAAGCATCTAACGGCAATGCCAATGATATCGCTCATGATTATTTTCAAAATTTAAGGAAAATATGCTCAATATTTTTGACAATCACACCAATAAAAATTTTATTCTTTCATTCAGTGGCGGAAAAGACAGTACTTTAGCCCTTTATTATGCTTTGCAAAAAGGCCAAGCCATCGGCTTAATGATGATGCTATCGGATGAAGGCGAATTTTCTCGCTCACATGGCGTGCCGATATCAGTCACGGAAGCTCAAGCAGAATCTATCGGCTTACCTATCATCAGTGCTTCTTCTAGCTGGAATGATTACGAAGAAAATTATTTAAAATTATTGGCCAAAGCAAAATTATTGGGTGCAGACTTATTAGTTACAGGTGATATTGATATTCCTGAACATGCCTCATGGCATGAGCAAATTGTCAAAAAAGCTGGCTTAAGCTTATACATGCCTTTATGGAATCTACCTCGAATAAAAATTGTGGAAGAACTCATTGAACTAGGTTTTATTGCAATGATTGTATCTGTCAATTTAGCAATGGGTATGACGACTAATGATCTTGGGAAAGTTCTAACAAAAGATGTGATTCAAGATTTAGAAAATAGAGGCATTGATCCATGCGGTGAAAGTGGTGAATTTCATACTTTAGTGCTGGATGGCCCTATTTTCAAAACACCCATCAAAGTTGTGTCATCAGGCATTCGCACTCATGACACATACGCTTTTTTAAATATTACATCTTAAAATTCAATTCAACGCCTAAAGGACAGATAGCGATATTAGAAAATAGTTCGCTATTTTTCCAGTTCCCTGACAAAAACACCTTGCTCAAATCTACATTTTTCAATAAAGATAAATTCGGTTCTAATTTTTCACCAACATGTCCACCGAGCAAGTAAAAATCAACGTGTTCGTAATTCATTTTTGGTGCATCATCACTCAAATGCGCAATTTTAATAATTTTAATGTCTTGTGGCAAAGATGCTCGTAATTGATCAATAAATTTCTGTGTTTCCCAACCATTTAACACAACTGCACTCAACTTTATTTCACGAACAATATGTAAAATATCTTCTAAATCCGAATTTTGAAAAATACCCATAAATGGTAATGGGCTATCCTCGCTAAGCATTTTAGCTTGTTCAATATCTATCCCATACGGCGATGTTAAAACGAAAATTAAGCCAGCATATGTTGCACCCGCTTCAAAAGCTTGTATTAACTCTCTTCGTTCCGTAATACCGCTAACAATCATCTCTGGAGATTGTAATGATTTTAATTGTGTTAATCGTTCCATATTTTTCCTTTAGGTATAAAAAAAGCCCGCTGTTTAAGCGGGCTTTCGTGATATAGGCTGAATAATTTTTAGTCACACAGAGCTACATCTCCCGCATCGTGGAGATAGTAGTAATAATAGTAACTAGTAAAAAATTGATTCATAAATTCCCATGTAAAAAGGGTTAATAACTCGTCGATATTAACCCTTTTATTGTAGTTGTCAAATAACTATTTTGATTATCGTACCGTTTCTAAATTAGCTTCATCATCATCTTCTAAAAGCGGACTAAGTGCAGATTGTTTAGCTTGGTGCTTTTTCTCAGATAAATCCACCATTTTTGCCGCCACCAAGTCTCCTGTAACGTTTCCTAGTGTAAAGATCATATCAACCAATACGTTAATACCTGCTGTTAATGCAACAATTTCAATCGGCAAACCTGCTTGTGCAAATACTGCTGACATTGCAATTAAACCTGCCCCAGGAACGCCTGCTGTACCAAGAGCTGCCAATGTACCAATTAAGATAACTGACACTAATTCAACAATTGTCAAATCCATGCCCATAATTTCAGCCGCAAATACGACAGCAACACCTAAGCGTAATGCAGTACCATTCATATTAACTGTCGCCCCAATTGGCAATGTTAAGTTCGCGATTCTATCGTCAATGCCTGCTTTTTTAGCAGCACGCAATGTAATCGGTAATGTGCCCAAACTACTACACGTTACAAAGGCTGTAAGCATACATTCTTTAATATCTTTATAAAACTGAATAACTTTTCCGCCCCAAAGTTTTAAGATAATTGGATAACATACTGTCAAAAGTAAAATAACACCGATATAAGAAGTAATGACAAACTTACCAAGCGCGATTACTGTATCTAAACCTTGACTGCCAATTGTCGCAGCAGTAATACCAAAAACACCAATCGGCGCATATTCTAAAACACCATTTAGAATTCTTAACGTGACTTCATTCGCCGCATCCACTACTTTCATTAATGTTTCACCCAAATCTCTTTGGCGAGCATCTTCAGAATGGCGCATATAAAGCATTGCAATGCCTGCTAAAAGTGCCAAGAATACTACTGATAAAATGTTACTGCCCGCAAATGCTTGTACAACATTCGTTGGAATCATGCTGATGAGTGTATCTAAAAATCCTTGCCTATCTGGTACAGCAACCGTTGCATCAATATTGACTGTCAAGCCTTCGCCAGGATTCATTAATTTTGCAATAACAATCCCAAGCGCAACCGATACAGCTGTTGTTAATAAATAAATAGGGAAAACTTTTGCACCAATTCTGCCTAATTCAGATGGATTAGAATGATTCACTGCCACTAAAAG
>CANRJX010000088.1 GCA_947631095.1 uncultured Wohlfahrtiimonas sp. | reverse complement strand
ATATATTCAACATTAATAAGTATTTTTATATGCCAAGTATTAATAGATCATCATCTATTAATATGATTTTTATCATCTCACAACGTAATATTCTTATTTTTATTACTATTAATACATTATTTAATTTATTATATAAATACATTATTTCTTGCTATTTATATAAAATCAAGGTATTTATAAGGCATTCATAAACTAAGTGTTTTTTATTTATTGTTACTTTAGTTAAATGTTCAATCTTCACTAATTACCCCCTTTAACAAAGGGGGCTTTTTTTATTACCATTTATTTGGTGAGTAAGAAAATACAGGTAATGACCAATTCCAATGAATGGCAGCTAAGCGAATACTTAATCCAACAACAAATGAGACTGACATATTAATATTTTCATCCACACCAAAATATTTTAGACCTAAATACAACAAAGCAACCAATAACGATACGCTTGCATATAATTCATGCCTTAAAACTTGTGGCGTACGATTGCATAAAATATCTCTTAAAATACCACCACCAACACCTGTCATCATGCCTGCCATAATTGTGACAACAACGCCATAATGATATTTTTGCTCTAAATTTAAAGCAACATTGCACCCAATTATTGTAAAGGCAATTAATCCCATGGCATCTAATATTAAAAACATACGGTTTAAACGCTGCATATACCTTGCGACTAGCATGGTCAAGAGCCCAGCAGATATTGTTAATGCGATGTATGAAGGATGTTGGGTCCAAGAAATAGGATAATTACCCAAAATAATATCGCGTATCGTTCCACCGCCTAATGCAGTTAAAAAAGCAATTAATGCGACCCCAAACATATCCATGTTTCGACGACCTGCCGCTAATGCCCCAGACATAGCTTCTGCGGTAATGGCCACAATATAAATATAAAAAAGCACAACAACCCCCGTGAGTATACGCCTCTCCCTCTGTCCTTGTTACCTGAGAGTTTAGACAGCAATCGCTGCTTGCTCCTTCGGTGGAAACATTGTTTCTCTCTCCAGTTGGCTCTAATTGTATGATCACAGTACATTTGCCTGAGCGTTTATGGGAGTTTGCGCCTTCGGCGGAGTTTGACCCTCTCTCCTGCGAAGTCGATATTATACGACTTATCTTTATTTTGAACAGCCAATAACTTACTGAATTCATGTATTATAATATGGGCAATGATTACGCATTAGATATTTTCATCCATCATTGATGATAAAAAATAGTAATTACTGGGCTATTCAATTATGATTTAACCTAGATACGCTAAAGCAAATACACAATAATAATTCTTATAAGAGTAATAGAGGTCAGTATGAAGAAGCATGAGATGTATAAAATTTCTTTAACGATGACGGCAGTCATCTTCTCTTTTCTGAGCACAGCTCATACACAATTTGCTTATCAACCTGGTATCAATGTATTAGAACCTTTCCCATCTAATCCTGTAGGCATGCAAACATACATTAATCGAACCATTCCAAATATTGCACTTGTATTTGATAACTCTATTACGATGGAAATCAAAATGCGACCTAAAAATATGGGCGCTCACCAACCAACGGAAAAAATGCCACGACGCATAGATATTGTTAAAGATGCATTTTTACAAATCATCGATGAGTATCAAGGTACATTAAATTTTAGTTATGCAAATATTACCGATTATGCAAGAGATTTACATTGGAAAGTTGATCCTTCACAGCCAAGTGGCTACGACTTTTCACCATATCATGGCACAACATACATTGAAGATTACCCAGCAGCTAATAAAAAAAATCTATATGAGTCTCCCCCTTTCAGCTCTCGTGGTCGATATAAAGATAGAACAGCAGGTACGGGTAGATACATCAGCAAACTACGCGCTGGAGAAAGGGCAGCCGCTGTACTAGCCAAACAATTACCTGTTTCATTTGCGAATCCTAATAACACACCATATATTGGCGGTGTTGTGATGCAAGAAGAAGCACTGCCAAATACAACACGCAAATTAAGCAACTCTGTAAGAAATAGAGTCGGTCAGTCTTTACTTGTTCCCTATCAAGATATGTATTCTATTGATGGCACAACCTACACTCAAGCTAAAGCAGAGAATCATAAAAAAGCCCTAGAACTCGCGATACGTACTACAGGACTTCGCGTTGGTTATGTCCAAGATATTTATCCAAACTATGTTGATTATATGGCAGATAAAGTTCGTTATCGCTGCCAAGAAACCTACATGATTATTGTGACAGATGGTAATACTTTAACTAATAGCTGGAATAGAAAAGCCGCTCAAAAATTTTTCTCTTTTAATAAAACGCCTGATGCGAAAAGAAAAATAGGTTTACGCCCACAACCAAGCGATAAGAAAGATAAAGATGGCTTTTATTTTAACCAAGCTGATTTTCCTGAGCAAAATATTCGAAGCTATGCCATTGGCATCGGTACTAATCCAACTAAATTTAAACGTTTTGAAAAATATGGCGGCGGAAAAGCTGCTACTGCGACATATCCTGAAGATGTTAAAGACATCATGGATGCATTCATCAAAGACATGCTACCTTCAAACATATTCAGCATGACATCTCCGGCAGGAAGTTTTTTATACTCTAGTGAAACAACATCAATATTGGTTGCCAATATATTAACGAATACCCGTGGATGGATTGGTGAACTATATTTCTCAAAATCATTTAACGAAGATCTTGATGAAGACGATAGCGGCATAGAATTTGCAAAATATCTCCCCAATCATGCAGTGTATGTTGCATCAACAAGCCATGGACTCACTGATTTATCGAGCCAACAAGCACGCAACTTACTCACTCGAGAAGAATTAAATCTCGAGCATGATATATCTGTCGATCACTACTTAAAATGGTTAACAGCATTTACCGTTCCTGAAGAAATAGAAGTGACTGAATACAATGAACGCGGAAAAGAAGTACAAGTAAAAACAACCATATATACAGGTGATAACCAAAGTATTTTTTCAGATTTTAGAAACAGAAACCTCGATGGATTATCAGAATCAAGGTATCTTGGCGATGTTTTAAGCAGCTCTTTAGATATGATTGGTCCGTTAGATACTAAAATTAAAGCACCAAAATACCTTACCGTTGGCTCTAATGATGGCATGTTTAAAATTTATCAAGCCAATCCTGACTATAGAAAGTTTTTAGGCATCACTTATGAACCAATTTTTGAAGATTCACCTAAAGAAGATGATGATCCAATTTTTAAAGGTGTAGAAAAAGTTGAAGAGTATGATGAAAATCCATATACGTATAGCTTTGCTTATATCCCAGGTACAGCGCGAAAAGATAATGGTCTAACAGTATTAAAATCTATGGCACTCAGAGCCGCACCGACTTATAGCGCAGCACCGAGACCTGTACATCAATATAATGTAAATGGTGAAACAGCATTTAGAACAACAAATAGAGGTCATACATTTTTAGTCACAACTTTAGGCCAAGGTGGTAAAGGTGCATTTGCACTCAATATATCCGGTATTGATCATATTACTAAAAAACCTGTAGGCTTGGATTCTGCAAAAGACCAATGGGCAACTAATGTGCCTCTTTGGGATACATCTTCTGGTGAATTTGGCTATGCTGCAAATGGTAGTTCATCGTTAGGATATATTTTAGGTAAGCCAGTTATTGGTCGCATTGCAATTCAACGTGATAATAAAATTCCGATCTTACGTCAAAATGTAAAATATGCGGTCGTTATTCCATCGGGTATTGATGGCGATAAAAATATTAATGAGCTAGAGCAAGAATCAGGGCCAACGCTTTATATTTATGATGCTTTGGGCATAGATGTTGGAACAAATGCCACAAATGTACATGATAGAAAACCGGGAGCATTAATTAAAAAAGTGACATACCAAATTCCTGAACATAAAAAATCAGAATTTCGATATATTAATAGCTTATCTGAACCGACAATGCTGGATTTAGATCGTGATGGTGTCATGGATATTGGCTACGTTGGCGACTTAAATGGTAACCTTTACCGTATTGATCTTCGTGGGAATAACCCTACTTCATGGAAACTGGATCTTATCTTTCAAGGTGATCCATCGCGTCCAATCTTAAATGCACCTTCCATTTCAAGATTTAAGCAAACAAATGTTGTTATTTTTGGCACGGGTAGCCTAGCTCGCTCAACTGCTTTTGAAAATACAACACCACAATTTTTATATGGTATTTTAGAAAACAAAAATTTTACTAGACACACTGAAGCACCTGTTACGCATGCTAGTTCAAAGCTAATTACGCAAACAATAACCAAAAAAGGAAAAACTGCAACTGTTTCTAATAACGCATTACCGTTACAAGATTTCTTTGGTTGGAAATTAGAATTAGGGACTGGAGACGATGTTGGCGAATCTCTTGTACAAAAACCAATCATTGTTAATGGAACAATATTCTTTCAAACATACATCTATAGAGAAAATCAACAGTCTGTTAATGACAGTATGGCAGCTGACTTAATGTGTTATCGATCATTAGATGCATCCGATACTTGGTTATACCAAATTAATGCATTAACAGGTGGTGCATTAAATGAAAATTCAACTTACATTAAAGACTTAGGGCAGCATACTTCTGGCAATAAAACAGAAGGGATCATTGATCGTCCTGTAGACTTAATTATAGCGAATACTTCACCCGGTATTTCCAAAGATGGTGAGCTAATTTCTGGTAATGAACCTGATGCAAACTTAAATCTTGAATTATCTAGCAGTGAAGATTTTAATTTGCCAGATGATCACTACATTACCGGTGATGAATGTAATGCGATGCTGACTAACGGTTTAGAAATAGTTTGTCCTACGGTGCTAGTACCAACAAAGCCTCTAAAACCTGAAAGGATATCAATTATTAATATTTTCTAACCTCAAAATCAAAAGCCACTAGAAATAGTGGCTTTTGATTATCTGATTTGAGTAGGTGGAGCGTTTAAATATTTTATGATGGCTCTCGATAGCATTTCTGCACTAATTTCATAACCCAATGGGGTTAAGTTCACATAATCCTTCTCAGCCAACCCTTCAATATGCCAATTGGCAATATTACAGTTACCACCCATCGATTTTTGCCAATCCCAATATAAAAGCTTTTCTGACTTTGCGACTGAAATTTGTATCATTTTCACTTTATCGTATGAAGTAGGAATTTGCTCATAGCATTTTGGTCTAGCTAAATTACTACTCACTAAAAGATCTGGTGGACTCATCAATAATATTGTTGCGTTAGGTAAGATCGCCTTAATTTCTCGAATGTGCTTTTTTAAACCATTACGAAATTTCTGAGCATCTAAACGTTCAGCAAAAACATCTTTCGTTCCATATTCAACAATCACTAAATCACTATTGGCAACTTCTAGTCCTAACTTCCAATCATCTTGATTGACATTAAAAGAAGAAACTATAGCTCCTGCATGATTTTTTCTTTGTAACCACAGACCTTGAACCGCGTTCATTTGATTAGTTTGGATGGTAAATGGCACTGTAGTTACCGCCTTAATCATCTTATTATCATTTTTTAATGATTTTTCTAAAATGCTTACAGGGCCAGAAGTATCATGCATGTCAATTTCATCAGAGGCTTTAAGAATAGTGCGAACATTCCATAAAGTATGACGCCATTTACTCGTCGTAAATTTGAGGCGAGTAATAAAGTGATCATTTTTAGCACCAATCGTATCCCATTGGTATTCATCCCATTTTTGAGTTCTATGATAAGCTTCTGGAGTCACCCAACCAATGCCTGCGTTACCGAATTTATGTTGCATAAAATCCCGCAACGGACCAATAAAATACTCAGTTGAAGTATGCATTTCACCGACCTGTGAAATATTTAAAACGGTGTTTTCATGGGCTGCGATTTGTTTAATTTTATCTTGAACCAATGCACTATTTTGAGCACCAAAATCTATAACACCATAACCGTAATCACCCATAGCAGTTTGATGTCCGAACAACATTATCGCAATAGCTACGGCGTAACTTTGCTTTACTACTAAATTCATTTATCTACCTCTACAACAATCAAGCGGAATTTGATTCATTGATCAGACATTTCCTTACATCGCTTTTGATTCGCATACTTCTATGATCTTCCGTTGATGCATCTAGATGTTTAAATGAAATAACTCCATCATCTTTTCGATGCGTATTCTACTCGTATCGTTTTGAAATTCAAGAGGTTAAATAAATAAATTTATCAAAATATCATAATGTTTATTGCCATAATATTTCATTAACGTATTATCTAAATATAGCAATAAACAATTAAAAAAATAATCATCTTTAATATTTATAACACTAATAAGGATTAACGTATGAAAGAAAAAATAGAAAGCTATACTGGAGCTGCTGGTGGTTGGGGTGCACTTAAGGCTGTTGTCTCAGCGCTTAAAAAGCAAATGGAAATTAGAGACGATGCCGTTGCAATGTTTGAGATGAATAAACCAAAAGGATTTGATTGTCCAGGTTGTGCCTGGCCTGATGCTAAAAATGTTCCAATTTTTGATATCTGTGAAAACGGTGCAAAAGCAGTTTCATGGGAAGCGACATCGAAAAAAACAACACCAGAATTTTTTGCAAACCATACTATTGCAGAACTTCTTCAATGGACAGATTATCAATTAGAATATGAAGGTAGAATAACTCACCCTGTAAAATATAATGCAACCACTGATACATACCAATCTATCTCATGGGATCAAGCATTTAAGGAAATTGGTGAAATATTACAAGGCTATCCTGATCCTAACCAAGTGGAATTTTATACATCTGGCCGCACTTCTAATGAAGCGGCTTTTTTATATCAACTTTTCGCGCGTGAATATGGCACCAATAACTTTCCTGACTGTTCCAACATGTGTCATGAACCGACAAGTGTTGGTTTGGCTGCATCCATAGGTGTTGGTAAGGGCACTGTGCTTTTAGAAGATTTTGAAAAAGCAGATCTTGTGATCTGTATTGGCCATAATCCAGGTACGAATCATCCACGCATGTTAAATACCTTACGCGAAGTTTCTTTACGCGGTGCAACAATTGTTGCGATTAACCCAATGAAAGAGCGTGGTTTGGAAGAGTTTATTTATCCACAAAACCCTGTGGAAATGCTAACTGATCATGCAGTTCCTCTTGCCACTTCTGAGCACTATTATCAAGTGAGAATTGGTGGTGATACAGCGCTAATGAAAGGTTTAATGCGCATCATTATTGAAAAGCATAATTTAGCAGTTTCAGTTGGAAACCCACCAATTTTAGACTTAGAATTTATTGATCAACACACTGTTGGTTTCGAGGCTGTAAAAAACGATGTACTCAATAGTCATTGGGATGATCTAGTTAGAATTTCAGGCTTAAGTAAAGAATCAATGGAAGCTCTAGCAGATCTTTATATCAAATCGAATGCAACAATTATCTGCTATGGCATGGGCATTACACAGCATCAACATGGCACGCATAATATTCAACAATTAATTAATTTACTATTACTCAAAGGTAATATTGGAAAACCTGGTGCGGGCATTTCTCCACTTCGCGGCCATTCAAACGTCCAAGGAGATCGCACTGTTGGTATTACAGAAAAACCGAGCCCAGAGTTCTTAGCCAACATTGAAAAACGTTTTGGTTTCACTCCACCAAAAGAATGGGGTCATGCAGTCGTAGCAAGTATGCAAGCCATTTACGAAGGAAAATCTAAAGCTTTAATTAGCATGGGTGGTAACTTAGCAGTTGCAATGTCTGACCATGAAAAAATGTATAAAGGCATGAAAGAACTAGATTTAGCGGTTCATGTTGCGACTAAATTGAATCGTTCACATTTACTCACGGCTAAAAACACTTACATTTTACCTGTACTGGGCCGATCTGAAATTGATATTCAAGCATCCGGTCCACAAGCTGTAACAGTTGAAGACTCGATGTCTATGGTACATGCATCACGAGGAATGCTAAAACCAATCAGCAATGATCTATTATCAGAATGTGCTGTGGTTGCAGGCATGGCAAAAGCAACCATTCCTAATACGAAAGTTGAATGGGATGAATTTATTGCTGACTACAATAAAATTCGAGATGCAATGGGAGAGGTATTTCCAAATTTATTTGCTGATTTCAATGAAAAAATCAAAGTACCTGGTGGATATCATTTAACCAATGCAGCCTCTGAACGCCGCTGGCTCACCAAAAGTGGTAAAGCAAATTTCTTAACCACTGATGGCATTATTGAAGATCCAAAATCAGCATTCAATAGTGAACTGGTTCTAGCAACGGTGCGAAGCCACGATCAATACAATACAACCATCTATGGCTATAATGATCGTTATCGTGGTGTATTTGGGCAGCGTGATGTAGTCTTTATCAGCCAAAATGAAGCAAATAAACAAAATCTACAAGCTGGAGATAAAGTAAATGTTGTCGCTTTAGATACAAACTTTCAAAAAACACATAGGCGCTTGGATAATTTAACAGTTGTGATTCATGAAATAGCAGACCGTTGCTTAGCAACTTATTTCCCTGAATCTAATAACTTGTTGCCCATCGAGAGCATTGATCCGCTATCAGGTATCCCTGCTTATAAAAACAT
>CANRJX010000087.1 GCA_947631095.1 uncultured Wohlfahrtiimonas sp. | reverse complement strand
GGAATAGCTCAGTTGGTAGAGCACAACCTTGCCAAGGTTGGGGTCGCGAGTTCGAGTCTCGTTTCCCGCTCCAAAATAAAAAAGCCTTTCGAAAGAAAGGCTTTTTTATTGCCCTATTAATTATGATTGCTTTATTCTCTGCTAAGCGTCAGAATTTTAACCATTCAAATAGTCACAACAAAGGAAGTTTATGCCAATCTGGGTTGATGCTGATGCTTGTCCTAAAGTCATCAAGGAAATTTTATATAAAGCAGCTAAACGTGAATCCATGATGCTTTATTTAGTGGCCAATCAAATTTTATCTACACCACCTTCTCCTTTTATTAAAAGCTTAACCGTTCCAAAAGGGTTTGATGTAGCCGATGATGAGATTGTGAATAGAATTATCGAAGGTGATTTAGTCATCACATCTGACATTCCTTTAGCCGCTGATGCGATTGCTAAAAAAGCATTTGTAATCACGCCGCGCGGTGAATCCTTGACTAAAGATAGCATTGGTGGCCGCTTAACTGTAAGAAATTTAATGGATACATTGCGCTCTAGCGGCGTTCAAACAGGTGGCCCACCACCTTTATCACAAAAAGAACGCCAACTATTTGCACAAGAGTTAGATAAATGGTTTAGGCACCATAAGAGCATTTAATTGCATCCGCCAATCCCTGAATTTGATCATGAATCTCTTTAGGCGTATGCGCGGCATAGCCAAATAATAATGCATGTTTTTTTAATGGTTGATTGGTATAACGAGACAATGGCTGAACACCGAGCCCTTTCTGTCGACAAATAGCAATAATTTTCTCGATTTCCCAACCATCCTGCAACCAAGCAATGGCATGTATTCCTGAATCTGATGAATTAACAGTAAACACATCAGATAAATAAAGACTGATTGCATCAATTAATGCCTTCTGACGCTCTAAACAAGCCTTACGAACTTTACGAACATATTTAGCATATTCACCCTCTTGAATGAAATGTGCTAAAGCTGCTTGCTCCAAATAACTATTACACGAATCAGCATAATGCTTCATCACTTTAAACGGCTCAATTAACGCATGAGGAATAACGATAAATGCCAGTCGAAATCCTGAATAAAACATTTTAGAAAATGTTCCTGAATAAATGACTCGATTAAATTGATCCAATCCCTGCAAAGATTGAATAGAGCGTGAACGATAACGATACTCGCCATTATAATCATCTTCAAATATCCAAAAATTATCACGTTGTGCCCATTCTAATAAACTCAAGCGCCTCGATAAACTTAATGTTTCACCCAAAGGAAACTGATGAGATGGCGCAGTATAGATTAATTGAACCTTGGTATGCGTTTGCCGAGCATGGTTGACCAACATGCCTTCTTCATCACTCGCAATACCTTGTACATTAATGCCATAGCTTTGAAACACACCAAATGCACCATCATAGCCAGGATCATCCATCAGTACACAATCTCCAGCGTTTAACAATGTCATTGCAGTTAAATTAATGGCTTGTTGCGTTCCATTGACGATCATCACTTGCTCGGCTATACAATTCACACCCCGAGTTGATCTTATATACTGCGCCAAAGCTTCACGCAGTGGTAAATATCCAAATGTATCGCTGTATCTTGATAGCTCTGCATAAGAATTTCGCCATGCTTTGCCTAATGCCCTTCCCCATGCTTGATGAGGGAATAAATCCAAACAGCCAACGCCAACACTAAACATCTTATTATGCTTTCCTGCACTGTGGTAATTTTTCCAACGAGGCAATAAGCTACTCACAGCATCGCTAAGACTAGGCTGAGTGATAAAATCATTCACAACATTTGTTTTATTAGAGATACGAAAAGTTAAATGTTCGGGCAAAGAATCGCTCACATAGGTTCCTGAACCTTTTTTCGTGACTAAATATCCTTCATCTATCAAACGCTCTAAACCTGTTAATACAGTATTTCTCGATACCGACATCATTTCAGCCAATGTGCGGCTGGACGGAAGTTTCATGTTTTTTTGTAATCGACCTTCTAAAATAGCATCTCGAATCGAATGATAGACCTGATCATTCAAAATACCTTCAGACAGTTGCAAAATTGGAAAATTAGCTTTCATTTTTATCAAAGTGGTACTGTTAAAAATACATAAAGTGTACCTTATAAAGAACCAATAAAATATTTATGATGTTAATCCTAACAACCACAGGAGCAACAAATGACTCATAACACTATTAATATCCGCTTTGTATCACATGATGACTATAAAAATTGGTTACTATTATGGGAGCAATATTTAGCGTTTTATAATACTGAACTCTCAATGGATGTCGCAGAAAAAACATGGGAAAGATTTTTAGATGACAATTCTTCAATATTTTGTTTAATCGCAGAAAAAGATCATAAAATTATAGGGCTCGCGCATTATCTATATCATCCCTCCACATGGTCGATTCAAGATTATTGTTATTTATCAGACTTATTTGTTTTACCCGAATATCGTGGCATGCAGATAGGCAAAGCACTGATCGAAAGTTTAACCGCGCAAGCTGAACAACATGGTTGTGCAAAGGTCTATTGGCACACCCAAGAAACTAACCACACAGCACAACGCCTATATGATTGGATTGCAGTCAAACCGGGAATGATTAAATACGACATTGTATTGTCATAAATAACTGTTAAGCATATAAGCTGCCTATTCGGCAGCCCTCTGTCGATAATGCATATTATTCTATATAAACTTCTCAATCGCCACAGCGACACCATCTTCATTATTCGTTGTTGTCACAAATGTGGCATTATCTTTTAAAAGATCAATGCCATTGCCCATCGCAATTTTGATATCAGCAACATCAAACATTGAATAATCATTTTCATGATCACCTAAACACATAATTTCTGAACTTTTCAAGCCAAACTCTTTAGCAATTTTTTGTAGCGCAAAACCTTTGGTGGAATTTTTACGCAAAAACTCTAAATAAAATGATGCACTGCGATACACTTCATATTTTTCATAAAACTCTTCGGGAATCCTTGAAATGATGCCTTCTAGCATATCTGGCTCAGCAGAAAACATACATTTGCTATAGCAAATATCCTCAGTCATTTCTTCTACTGGTCGATAAACGAGAGGAATATTAGATAAATAAGACTCATACACGGTGTATCTACCAATATCTCTATCCGCAGTATATACAAAGCGATCGCTCACCACATGCATGGAAATACTTAAATCATTTGCAAGCTTTTCAATGTGCTTATAATCATCAAAGCTCAGTGCATTTTGATGCAATACTTCACCTGTCGTAATGTCTCGAATCATCGAGCCATTATTGGTAATCACATAATTTTTTTCGTTATAAATTTCTAAATCATGCAAGATCGGAAACATCCCTGAGAATGGCCGACCACTCGCCAAAACAATTTGCACACCTTTATCTTGCGCGTATCGAATACTTTCCCTCACTCGATCAGTCACTAAATGCTGTGGATTTAGTAAAGTGCCATCTAAGTCGATTGCAATTAATTTGATACTCATAACCACTCCTAATGTGAGAAAAGCAATGAACCATCCTACCAAATTCAAATAAAAAAAACCTCGCAAAGCGAGGTTAAAAACATAGTGGAGGAAGTACTATGGATAAAACATGGTTAACTGGATAAAACTAATTTTTATCCCATTGTTTTGGAAAAATGAATCCTTCATACAACGGTTCACTTTTAATGTAATTTTCAAACTCTTTAGACTCATAAGCTTTTTTCAAATCTTTTGCCCATTGAGCATTTTGATCTTTTGCCAAAATAGAAACCATCACAACATGCTCTTCTGGTGTTTCTTCAACCACCAAAGAATCACTAATTTTTAATCCCATATTGGCAATGTAATTACCATTAATCACTGCAAAATCAACATCATTTAGCGCACGCAGTGCTTGTGCAGGATCAACTTCTTTAATTTCGAGATTATATTTACCTTTTTCGATATCTTTCGCACTGAACTTGATAGGATCAACACCTTCTTTAATCTTCACCCAACCCAAATTTTCTAAAATTCTAGCCGCTCGCTCAGCATTCACAGGATCATTAGGAATGGTGATTGTCATACCATCTTTAATAGCATCCAAACTTGTATGGCGTGCCGATCTCAAAGATTGTGGCGCACTTGCAGTATCGACAAGCTTCACCATATTCATATCTAATAAATGATTGGTATCTTCCATATAAGCAACGCTTTGAAAGATGGATGCATCAATTTCTCCATCTTTCATACTGCGATTAATTTGTATGTTCTGAGAAAAAACACGAGGATTAACTTCATACCCCTGAGCTTCTAAAATCGGCTGAATCACTTTAGTAAATTGTTCAGAATAAGTAGATGGCCCAAAGGCTACAACAATACTTTTTTTATCTGATTGCTCTGCGACTGTCGTGGTATCCTCAGTTTTTTCAGAATTGCCACATGCTGCCAAAATACTAATTACAATCACCGATAAAGATGCTTTTAAATATTTTTTCATCATCCCATCCAAGTTTTATTTATTTAAATGATTCAAAGCGGATTTTGCTAAATTCACTAAAACCATATCTTCCATAGGAGGATTATGTAAGCCTGCACGCACATCACGATAGTAACGCTGCAATGGATTATTCGCTGCCAACGATTTTGCCCCAACTAAACGCATGGCTAAATCAACAACTTCCAAAGCATTATTCACAATGGACACTTTAGTCGCCGCCAATGCATCAGCAAGCTGTTCACGTCCTGCTTCATCTGCATTATCCCAATCACGCGCAACACCATACAACAAATAATCACTTTGAATTAAACGCAATTTCATTTCACCCAGCTTTTGCTGAACTGCAGGAAACTGAGCAATCGTTCCAGATGTCAAAGTGTTTGGTGCATAAGTATTGGCAAAGTTTAACGCATACTCAAATGCCGCGGTTGCAATCCCTTGATAAACCGCAGGGATATGCAATAACCATCCTTGCGGCGGTTTTTTACCTGGCGTGACTTTATTCAAGAAATCTTTATCATCCAACTGAACTTCATCCAATACAAGATCATGACTACCTGTTGCACGCATTGCTACAGAATTCCATGTTTCATCAATCGACAAACCTTCACGATCCTTATGCACTAAGAATTGGGCAACTTCATCACTGTCATCAATTCTTGCTGAAACAACAAAATAATCTAGCACTGGAGATAATGTCGTAAAAATTTTACGACCAGAAATCACCCAACCTTTCTCATTTTTACGTGCTCTTGTTTCTGGCAAACCACCGCGAGTTGGGCTACCTGTTGCGGCTTCTGATGATGCATTATTAATTAATGCTCCAGTTGCGATAACATCATCGGCATATGCCTTAAAAACAGCTTCATCCCAATCATGGTGCTCTGTTAAATGTTTAGTGATCCCAACATGCCAACCGATGGCCAATGCTGTTGAACCATCCATTTCTGCAATCGTTTGTTGATGTCTGAGCATTTCTTCCAATGAAATGCCCATGCCACCATACTCTTTACCCAGTGTTAATGCTGGATAATCAATAGATTTTAAATCAGCAATGTTATTGAATGGAAAGGTATTCTCTTGATCATGCTCTGATGCTCTTTCTCTAAAAGGCAATACAGTTGCACGAGTTAATGCTAAACGTTCTGCGCTATTTTTAGCGTCAAATAATGACATAAAATGCTCCAAATATAATTTTTATGAACGAACTTTTTTCGCTAAATAATTACCTGTCATTTGAACAGCTTGTACTGCGATGACTAAAATGACAACACAATAAAACAACACAGCATTATCATAACGGTTATAACCATAATTGATTGCAAGATCACCGATACCACCTGCACCAATTGCACCTGCCATAGCTGTTGCACCAATTAAACCAATCGTTGCTGTGGTGAAATTTAAAATCAATGATGCCTTCGCTTCTGGTAATAAAAAATGCCAAACTGTTTCAAAGGTCGATGCGCCAATAGAATTTGCTGCTTCTACAATACCGTGATCAACTTCTAATAATGAAGTTTCCACCAAACGACCAATAAAAGGCGAAATATAAATCGTTAATGGAATCACAGCAGCAGCTGTTCCGATGGAGCTACCGATAATTAAACGTGTGATTGGGATAATTGCCACCAGCAATATAATGAATGGCAACGAGCGAATGATGTTCACAACAGGATTCAAAATATTATAAACAATATGATTAGGGCGAATGCCGCCTGGGCGAGTCAAAACTAAAGTAATGCCAATAATCCCGCCAAAAATCACACCCAAAGCAAGAGAAATCGAAACCATCGCCAATGTTTGATTACCCGCGACAATAAAACCTTCTAATCCAACTTGCGTTACAAATAAACTTTTCATTTCTTACTCCTCATCCAACTGGTTATGCGTCACTCGTACTCCGCGTTCTCTTAAAAAGCTAACCGCTTCTATAATTGATTCATCTGAACCAATGAATTGCACGAACATACTCCCGATCACAGATCCTTCAATCTCGATCATGTTGGAAAACAGAAAATTCACCACAACTATTTTGCTTAAAATTAGCTCATTAACAACGGGTTTTCTCGCTGAATCACCCAAAAACTCTAAACGATAAATATGATTAGGAGAATCATTGTCGATATTTTTCAAAATACTGGTGGGTATTTCCTCTTCGATCAAAGTATTAATGAACTTACGGGTCATCACTTCTTTAGGATCTTGGAAAATATCACGCGTTGAACCTGTTTCAATCACATTACCTTTTTCCATCACAGCGATGTGATTACAAATAGAAACCACAACTTCCATCTGATGTGTAACCATCATTATCGTAATGCCTTGCTCTTTATTAATTTTACGGAGCAAATTCAAAATGGATTGCGTAGTTTGTGGATCAAGTGCTGATGTTGCTTCATCGCATAATAAAATGTCTGGATTATTTGCCAACGCACGCGCAATTCCAACGCGCTGTTTTTGTCCACCTGATAACTCACGAGGATATGCATGTTTTTTATCTGGAATTTCAACGTATGCTAATAATTGATCAATGCGCGCATCAATCTCTTTTTTAGATAAGTTTGAATTGAGTCTGAGTGGCAAAGCAATATTTTCAGCAACTGTTTTAGTTTCCAGTAAATTAAAGTGCTGAAAGATCATTCCTATGCGTTTTTTTACATTACGCAATTCTGTGTTGTTTAATTGGCTCAGCTTTTGTCCATCAATAATCACTTCACCAGAAGTCGGTTTTTCTAAGGCATTCACTAAACGGATTAAGGTACTTTTACCTGCACCGCTGTAGCCAATAACACCAAATACATCACCCTTTTTTATCGTTAAGTTTATGGGATGCAGTGCAACAACTTCTTTGTTATTTTTTGTGAATGTTTTTGTAACGTTTTGAAATTCAATCATTATGATTTGCCTTTTCTAGATGCTAGTTTTAACTAAAAATTTGAAAAATTATCTATCAGCAGCACATCATCGTCATTAAGTTTTTCATTGTAAGCCTTTCATAAATCTCATTGAATGCAAATACTTATATCATTTACATATACGAGAAGCAAGCTTTAATAACATACATACCATACATACTTTATATGATATGTATATTTAACAAAATCTTATATCTATTTTTATACTTACTCAGGCATACCAGCCAACACAGTAATTTCAAAACCATGGCCTGTCACAACGCTATCAGCAATAATTTTTGCCGTTTTACGAAGCTCAATTGCACCATTAACTTTAATCCCACCTTCAGCAATCATCAATTTTGCACGACCACCTGTTTCCGCATAGCCCAACATTTTTAACAAATTATTTAAAGCAATGTGCGGGTGGCTTTCAAGGTAAAAAACTTCTTTGCGAATCATCTCTGATAATCTCTCATTGAACACTAAATTGCGGTGCATTCTACACCTAAAACATACTTAAGGTGTCCATTTTTCCACTTTCTGACCATAGTCTAAATCAGCAAACAATTGATCTTGCTCTTTTGCTGTTAAGAAACGCCATTCGCCCACAGGTAATTTACCCAACTCGATATTCATGATGCGTAATCTTTTTAAACTTGTGACGTTATAGCCTAATGTTTCACACATTCTACGAATTTGGCGATTTAAACCCTGCATCAAAATAATATTAAACTCATGAGAAGATAACTGTTTCACTTTACATGGTAATGTTTTGGTTCCGAGAATTCGCACACCTTTTGACATTTTTTCCACAAATTCATCCGTGATTGGCTTATCGACAGAAACCACATATTCTTTTTCATGCTTATTTTCAACACGCAAAATTTCATTCACGATGTCGCCATCATCGGTCATCAAAATTAAACCTTCTGAATCTTTATCCAATCGCCCAATATGAAATATTTTCGAAGGATAATTCATAAAATCGACAATATTATCTTTCACGTTCTTTTCAGTTGTACTGGTTATGCCAACAGGTTTATTCAAGGCGATATAAACTTTAGCTTGATCACTGTCTACAACCTCAATCAACGCACCGTCCACCATCACTTTGTCACCTGGATTCACTTGGTCGCCAATTTTAGCTTTTTTGCCGTTGATCTTCACACGCCCAGATTCGATCATTTTATCTGCTTCTCTTCTCGACGCTCTGCCAGAATCACTAATATATTTATTAAGTCTCAT
>CANRJX010000086.1 GCA_947631095.1 uncultured Wohlfahrtiimonas sp. | reverse complement strand
GATAGTATGACCGGGCAAGATGCTGTAAACACAGCCAAAGCTTTTGGTGATGCCCTACCTTTAACTGGTGTTGTTTTAACGAAAGTTGATGGTGATGCACGCGGTGGTGCTGCGTTATCTGTCCGCCAAATTACAGGAAAACCAATCAAGTTCATCGGTATGGGAGAAAAATTGGATGCATTAGATCCATTCTATCCAGATCGCATGGCTTCTCGCATCTTAGATATGGGTGATGTTCTATCTTTAGTTGAAGAAATTCAATCAAAAGTAGATAAAGACAAAGCCGCAGAATTAACTGAAAAGTTCAAGAAAAATCAACAGTTTGATCTTGAAGATTTTAAATCTCAAATGGAGCAAATGCTTAGCATGGGCGGCATTAATACCTTTTTAGATAAATTGCCTGGCATGGCCGACATTTCTCAAAAAGTAAAAGATAAAGCTGATGACTCTGTTTTTCAAAAGAAAATTGCAATCATCAACTCAATGACCGCAAAAGAACGCAAAGATTATAAGCTTTTGAAAGCTCCTCGCCGTATGCGTGTTGCAAAAGGTGCAGGCGTCGATATTCAAGATGTTCATCGCTTAGTTAAAGAGTTCGAACAAATGCAACGCATGATGAAAGAGTTGAAAAAAGGCGGTATTGGCAAAGTCATGCGATCATTCCAAGGAATGAAAAAGTTCATGCCAAAATAATCGATGACCAAGTATCAAGGAAATTAGCAAATGAGTGACTTAAATAATAACGATAATAATGATGGAACAAGCGCTTTAAACAAACAGCTCTACTCGATCTTAGAAAAAACATTGCAATCTGGTGTTATCGAGCAGCGCAGAAAAAGACGCTGGGGTATTTTCTTTAAGTTACTCTTTGCAATTTACTTTTTATTCATTTTAGTAATGTTTGCTGCTTCCCCTATTCTTAGCGAACAAAAAAAGTTCATGGATGCGAATGGTAATCCTTTGAATGAATATACTGCTGTGATTCGTATTGAAGGTGAAATTGCTGCTTCAGCGGATGCAAGTGCAGATAAGATAATCGCAGCACTCCGTAATGCATTTAAAGACCCAAAAGTGAAGGCAGTCGTATTGCGCATCAATTCTGGAGGTGGCTCTCCAGTACAAAGCGGATATGTCTATGATGAAATCAATCGCTTAAAAAAACTGCATCATAAAAAAATATACTCAGTCATTACAGATATTGGTGCATCTGGTGCTTATTATATTGCCTCAGCCACTGATGAAATTTATGCTGATCAAGCAAGTTTAGTTGGTTCTATTGGTGTAACAGCTGCATCTTTTGGATTTGTGGGCACTATGGACAAATTAGGTGTAGAACGTCGTATTTATACATCAGGTGAACACAAAGCCTTCTTAGATCCATTCTCACCACAAAATGCCAGTGAAACGGAATTTTGGAAAGAAGTATTACAGACAGTTCATGTTCAATTTATTAATGCAGTTAAAAGTGGTAGAGGCGATCGATTACAAGAAAATCCAGAATTATTCAGTGGTTTAATTTGGAGTGGAGAACAAGCCTTACCTTTAGGATTAATAGATGGCTTAGGTTCTACTAGCAGTGTCGCAAGAGATATTATTCAAGCACCAGATCTGGTTGACTTTACTGAGCAAGATAATAATTTTGATCGTTTTATCAAAAAAATAGGTTCAGAATTCATGCAAACATTATTTTATAGCTCTAATACTGTACATTTGCGCTAATAATTAGCGCTAATCGCGATCGATTATCATATTCATATACTACACTTAGCTATTCAATTTAAATTTGGCGGTAAGTTAAATGTATATTCAAGGTATTAAGCAATGAAGGCAGAAGAGATCTTTATTCGTTGCATCACGCATAAAGACGGTAAAAAAGTGGCCAAAAAACTGGCAAAGCTCTATGTTTTAATACATTTAAAATTAGACTATAAAGCTTATCTCGCAGAAGAAAATCACAGTATATTCTTAAAACTCGCAAGTCATTTTTTAATGCACATAGAATCAGATTTAACACACACAAATGGGCGCCATGCAGCGCTCCTATCTGCGTTATTTCTTTCAGATGATCCGTTATAAATAATCTGATTTTTGTCGTGTAATGATAATCCCTACAGATTCAGCAAAACTAATTGCCTCTGGTTTATTTAGCTCGAGCGTTACCTTTTCTGTACCATAAGTTTGTATCACATGCTGTACGATTGTTTCAGCCAATGTTTCAACCAACTGAAAAGATGAGTTCTCAATCAATGTTTTGACACTATTGGAGATTTTTTCATAATCCAAAGCATCCAAAATATTTTCTGTAGATGCAGGTTTTTTATTATCCCATTGCATTTCAAGCGTGATAATAATCGGCTGTTTTTTCACTCTCTCAAAGTCATAAATGCCGATGATTGCATCCACCTGAAGATTGCGAATAAATACTTTGTCCATCATAGTGCGAAAGTCCTAATAACGAGCTTGTGGGTAAGAGCCCAAAATTTTCAATAAAGATGCGCGATTGTGGATTTCATTTAAAGCTTTTTGAACTTTAATATCACTTTGATGACCAATGATATCAATGTAGAAACAATATCCCCACATCGTCAGTGATGCTGGTCTTGATTCAATCCTAGACATAGTGACATTATGTGCAGACAATGGTTCAATCAACTGATTCAATAAGCCTGGGCGATCATTCGCAGATACCATAAAAGTTGTTTTATCATCACCGCTTGGCGCAACTTTTTTATTACCAATCACTAAAAAGCGGGTCGTATTGGACGTGTCATCTTCAATATATTTGGCTAAAACAGGAATATTATAATGCTGCGCTGCTTCTTCACTGGCCAATGCTGCGGAGTTTTCAGGCGATTTTTGTGATTGTAATAATGCATCAACATTTGAATGACAAGCAATTTGCTCTGCATTGGGTAAATTTTTATCCAACCAAGCCCTACATTGCGCCAAAGATTGAGGATGTGCATATACTTTTGTAATATCTTTGACTTGTGTTGCATTTGAAATCAAATTTTGATGAATGCGTAATGTTGTTTCACCACAAATTGATAATAATGTTTGTGCCAAGCAATCTAATGTTAAATTAACTGAGCCTTCAGTAGAATTCTCCACAGGCACAACACCAAAGTCTACTAAACCTGTTTCAACCGCCCTAAATACTTCAGGAATCGTTGTTTGAGGCACCAATTTTGCAGAACCACCAAATTGTTTTCTAGCAGCCAACTCTGAAAATGTTTTTTCTGGGCCTAAAAATGCAATTTCTAACGGTTTTTCTAAAGATAAACAAGTAGACATAATTTCTCTGAACAGCCTTGCAATCTCTTCATCAGGAATTGGCCCTTGATTCTTCTCCATATATGTTGACAAAACCTGTGCTTCTCTCTCAGGACGATACATTTCAGTATCTCCGTTAGCAATTTTAATTGCGCCAATTGCCATTGCATGAGTCGCACGCTCATTTAGCAATTCTAAAAGTTTATGATCAATTCGATCTATTTCTAAGCGATGAGTAGCAATACTAGACATTTAATTCAGCTCTACATAAATTTTAACCGATCAAACATGACAAAATCTCAAATTAAAGTCAATGACTCTGAAGACTAAGTTATAAAAACATTTTTTTTCTTGTATAATGAGCCACCGTTGAATGTAATATAGAAAGGTGTATTCGTGGCTAAGATTCTAATTGCAGATGATTCAAAATTACAAAAACTAGAAATAACAAAATTCTTAATGAAACTAGGCCATCAAGTACTAGAAGCAAAAGATGGACATGAGGCTGTGCTATTAGCAGAGCAACATCTTCCTGATCTTGTGCTAATGGATGTAGTCATGCCTGACTGTAATGGTTTCAGTGCCCTGCGTCGTATAAAAAATAATGAAAACTTAAAACACATCCCCGTTATTATGGTGAGCACCAAAAGTGCCGACATCGATAAAATTTGGGCAAGTAAACAAGGTGCGGTAGGATATATTACAAAACCAATTGATTTCAATTTATTAGAAAATGAAATCAATAAAAATTTGTAATTAATTTAATGTGTTCATGGGTGGAATAACTTTATTATGGAATTGATCGTACAAAGAGAGCAACTGTTACAACCATTACAGGCGTTAATTGGTGTAACAGAAAAAGGGCAAACTTTGCCTGTTTTGGCAAATGTGAAGCTTTTAGTCAAAGAAGAAGAAATTATTCTTACTACAACTAATCTCGAAATTGAACTTTCTTGTGCACTTCCATACATTTCATCATTAACAGGCGGGACAACTATTCCTGCTAAGAAATTATTGGATATTTTAAAAGCGTTGCCTTCAGGCATTGATGTTCATTTACACATTAATCCTGATAAAGTTGAGATAAGAGCAGGTCGTTCTAAATTCTCATTAGCATGCTTACCACTAGAAGAATTTCCTGTATTGGATCACATTGATTTTACAGAAACACTAACATTGCCTAAAGACCGTTTTAGACTTTTAATTCAACGTGTTGCTTATGGCATGGCAAGTGCGGATGTTCGCTATTTTTTAAATGGCATGCTTTTAGATGTGAAAAGCTCTGAGATTGCTGCTGTAGCAACAGATGGTCATAGATTAGCTGTTAGCCGCTACACGTTAGAAAACCAAACGGATATCAGCAACCAATACATTATTCCACGTAAAGCTGTAGAAGAACTATTAAAATTAATTGAAAATGAAGCTGCGCCACTACATTTGCAACTTAGCCCAAATCATCTAAGAGTCGAATTAGGTAGCATGATTTTCACCACTAAATTAATTGAAGGTAAATTCCCTGATTACAAACGTGTCATTCCACCGATTGGTGAGAAAATCATTATGGCTGATCGCACTGAAATGATCGAGTCACTAATGCGCACATCAATTTTATCGCAAGATAAATTCCGTGGTATTCGCATGAATATTTCCCACTGCTTGATCAAACTCATTGCCCATAATCCTGAGCAAGAAGTTGCAGAAGAAGAAGTAGAAGTGAATTACCAAGGTGAAGATTTTATGATTGCATTCAATGCTTCATACATCACTGATGCATTTAAAAACATCGAAGGTGATATGGTTCAATTGAGCTTCACTGAAAATAACTCAAGTTGCCTAATCAAAAATCCTGAAGATGACAGCGTAGATCACGTTGTTATGCCAATGCGCCTATAAACGTGATCCTTAGATCTTTATCGCTCTCTGGGTTTAGAAATTTAGCCGTACAAAATATTAATTTTCACCCAAAATGTAATATTTTTTATGGCTCAAATGCTTCTGGTAAAACCAGTTTGCTAGAAGCCATCTACTATCTTTCACATTTACGTTCATTTCGCCAGCGAGAATCTGCAAAGATTATCAGCGATGATCAAGACTTTTTGCGCCTTATCAGCAAATGTTACACAAGCTTATCTGAACATCTTGTTGGAATTGAAGTGAATAAGCAGGAACATATTGTTCGGGTTGATGCAACGCCATTAAAACAAAGGTCGACACTGGCAAAGATGCTACCCTGCCTTTATCTTGATCCTGAAACCGGCAAACTATTAACAGACAGTCCTAAATTCCGACGCCAATTTATGGATTGGGGTTTATTTCATACAGAATCTGATTACCATTCGCTGTGGCAAAATTATGATCGCGCCTTAAAACAGCGAAATATTATTTTAAGACAAAAACAAAATCTTAAAATGCTGAATAGCTATGATGAATTATTAATTCAATATGGTGACCAAATCACACAAAAACGAGAAGCTTTTGTGAGTGCAATCTTTAAAAATGCTTCTCCATTATTGTCTCAATTGATTAATCAGCCTTTTGAGTGGTCAATGGAATATAAAAAAGGTTATAGCGGCGATAATTTCGGTGATGAACTCAAAAGTCATCGTGAAAAAGATTTAATCATGGGACATACAAGAGTTGGCCCACACCGCGGTGATTTTACTGTCAAAGCAAATCATAAAAATGTTGGAGAATATCTCTCGCGCGGACAAATCAAATTAGCGAGTATCGCGTTAATATTAGCTCAAATACAACTTTTTCAATCTTACAATGAAGCTCAAAACGTTATCTTACTCATGGATGATATGAGCGCGGAACTTGATAAACATCACCGTGAAATTTTACTAGAAGAGTTCTTAAAATTAAACGTTCAACTTTTCATTACCTGCTTAGAAGAAAATGAGTTTCCAGAGCTGTCAGAATGCGCCATTTTAGATATGCCACATCAGTATAAGATCACTACAGGTTTCATCGAAAAAATGGTACAATAACTCCTTTGTGAATGCAGTTAACTGCATGTTTCGTTAGAATTAAAAAAGGATATTTGAATGACCTCAGAAAATAGCCCAAGTATTAAGGTTCTCAAGGGATTAGATGCCGTACGAAAGCGTCCTGGCATGTATATTGGTGATACCGATGATGGCACCGGCTTACACCACATGGTGTTCGAGGTTGTAGATAATGCCATCGATGAAGCATTGGCTGGTTACTGTGATGACATTACCGTGACAATCCATAAAGATGATTCAATTACTGTAACAGACAATGGTCGTGGTATTCCTACAAGAATGCATCCAGAAGAAGGTGTTTCTTCAGCAGAAGTTGTAATGACTGTTTTGCATGCTGGTGGTAAATTTGATGATAATGCTATTTCAGGTGGTTTACATGGTGTAGGTGTCTCTGTCGTTAACGCCCTATCTTCTCACTTAAAACTACTCATTAAGCAAGATGGTAAATTATTCGAACAAGAATATGAACTAGGCACACCTCAATATCCATTGCGCGAAATTGGTACTGTTCCTGAAGAAGAAACAGGTACGACAGTTTACTTCAAACCAAGTAATGAAATTTTCACAATCACAGTATTTGATTATCAAATTCTAAAAAAACGTTTACGCGAATTATCATTCTTAAACTCAGGCATTCGCATTCATCTTAAAGATGAACGTTATAACACTGAAGATATATTCGAATATGAAGGTGGTATCAGAGCTTTCGTAGAACACATTAATACAAAAAAATCTGTGATACACCCTTCTGTTTTCTATTGTGACAATAAACAAGATAATATCATTGTTGAAATTGCACTACAGTGGACAACAGACTACCAAGAAAACGTTTATTGTTTCACAAACAATATTCCTCAAAAAGATGGTGGTACACATTTATTGGGTTTTAGAGCCGCAATTACGCGCTCATTAAACCAATATATGGAACAAAATGATTTACTCAAAAAAGCAAAAGTTAGTACATCTGGTGAAGATGCGCGTGAAGGTCTAACCGCGATTGTTTCAGTTAAACTACCTGGACCAAAATTCTCATCTCAAACCAAAGATAAATTAGTTTCTAGTGAAGTTCGCGGTGCAGTTGAAAGCATTGTTAATGCTCGTATTGCTGAATTTTTAGAAGAAAATCCTAACGATGCAAAATTAATCACAGGAAAAATTATCGAAGCAGCACGTGCACGTGAAGCTGCTCGTAATGCTCGTGAATTAACGCGCCGTAAAAGTGCATTAGATATTGCGGGTCTACCAGGAAAACTAACAGATTGCCAAGAAAAAGATCCTGCGTTATCAGAATTGTATATCGTGGAAGGTGACTCAGCTGGTGGTTCTGCAAAACAAGGCCGTAACCGTAAGTTCCAAGCGATTTTACCTTTAAAAGGTAAGATATTGAATGTTGAACGTGTTCGTTTTGATCGCATTATTCAATCGGCTGAAATTGGCACATTAATCACAGCATTAGGTTGTGGTATTGGACGCGATGAATTTGATATCGAAAAATTACGCTATCACCGCATTATCATCATGACGGATGCCGACGTTGATGGTGCTCATATTCGCACATTATTGTTAACATTCTTCTATCGCCAAATGCGTGAATTGGTTGAAAATGGTCACATCTATATTGCTCAACCACCTTTATATAAAATCCAAAAAGGTAAGCAAGAAACTTATTTAAAAGATGAAAGTGAATTAATCCGTTTCTTCTTGAGTAATGCTTTAGATAATAGCCAAGTTTTTGCAAGCAAAGATGCACCAGCAATGGCCATATCACAAGTAGAAGAGTTAGCGCGCAGCATAACAAACATCGAACAGTTAATTGATCGTATGAAATATGCTTATCCTGAAAAACTATTATCATCTTTAACCGAGCTTCCGCCATTAACTATTGATCTGTTAGCTTCTGATGAAGTTACATCATGGATGGAAAGCCTTAGAACAGCATTAAACAAAAATCCTGTTGTTGGTGAAAGTTATAATATTCATTTAGGACATGATAACGAAACAAACACTAACTATATTAATGTGGATATTAAACATTACGATCATACAAAAACATATACTTTAGATGGCCGCTTCATCCGTTCAGTTGAATACCAACGCATCGCTGATGTTGCTAGAAAATTAAATGGCTTAATCGAAGAAGGTGCTTATGTTACTTACCGCGATAGACCTTACCCGATCGAAAGCTTTAAACAAGGGATTGATTGGTTAATTGAGGAAGCGAAAAAAGGTCAATCTATTTCACGATACAAAGGTCTCGGTGAAATGAATGCAGAGCAATTATGGGAAACTACAATGGATCCTAATGTTCGTAGCTTGCTTCAAGTTAAAGTGGAAGATGCACAAAAAGCAGATGAAACTTTCACAATGCTAATGGGCGATGAAGTCGAGCCTAGACGTGATTTCATAGAGGCTAATGCGCAGCTAGTTGGTAACCTTGATATATAAATTGTTTGTGTTGTCGAATCTCTCA
>CANRJX010000085.1 GCA_947631095.1 uncultured Wohlfahrtiimonas sp. | reverse complement strand
ACACGTTTATCTGGCTTGGAAGCATGTAATTTAGAAATTGGTAAATCACTCTTTGTGAACGTTGGTGAACGTACCAACATTACAGGTTCAGCGAAATTTAAACGCTTAATTAAAGAAGGTAATTACGCTGAAGCACTTTCTATTGCTCGTGAGCAAGTGGAAAATGGCGCACAAATCATCGACATTAACATGGATGAAGGCATGCTTGATTCTAAGCAAGCCATGATCACTTTCTTAAATTTAATCGCAGGCGAGCCTGATATCGTTAAAGTGCCCATCATGCTTGACTCTTCTAAATGGGAAATTTTAGAAGCAGGTTTAAAATGCGTGCAAGGCAAGGCGATTGTGAACTCCATCTCATTAAAAGAAGGCGAAGAGCTGTTTATAGAGCATGCAAAACTACTTAAACGCTATGGTGCGGCTGCGGTTGTGATGGCATTTGATGAAGATGGCCAAGCAGATACTTATCAGCGCAAGATAGAAATTTGTGAGCGTGCTTATAAAGTTTTGACTGAAAAAGTCGGTTTTCCTCCTGAAGACATTATTTTTGATCCGAATATTTTTGCCATCGCAACAGGGATTGAAGAGCATGCAAACTATGCCGTCGACTTCATCAATGCAGTAGAGTGGATTCGTAAAAACTTACCATATGCACATATTTCAGGCGGTGTTTCCAACGTTTCGTTCTCTTTCCGTGGCAATAACTTAGTGCGCGAAGCAATTCATGCGGTATTCTTATATCATGCGATTCAACGTGGTTTAAGCATGGGGATCGTGAATGCAGGACAGCTTGCTATTTATGATGAAATTCCTGAAAAATTGCGCAATGCTGTTGAAGATGTTGTGTTGAATCGTCATTCCGAAGCGGGTGAAAATCTTCTACAAATCGCTCAAGAATATGCCGGACAAGAAGGCAGCACAGGTAAAAAAGAAGATTTAGAATGGCGCAGTTTACCCATTCAAGAACGTTTGACGCATGCATTGGTTAAAGGTATTGATACTTTCATCATCGAAGATACCGAGGAAGCTCGCCAGCAATTCGCACGTCCAATAGAAGTGATTGAAGGCCCACTCATGAATGGCATGAACATCGTGGGCGACTTATTTGGCGATGGTAAAATGTTCTTACCCCAAGTGGTGAAATCAGCACGTGTAATGAAAAAATCAGTGGCATATTTAGTGCCATTCATCGAAGAAGAAAAAGCAGCAAGCGGTGAAATACATGAATCTAATGGAAAAATCTTACTCGCAACAGTAAAAGGCGATGTGCACGACATTGGTAAAAACATCGTGGGCGTTGTTTTGCAGTGTAATAACTTTGAAGTGATTGACTTAGGCGTGATGGTGCCTTGCCAAACAATTTTAGACACCGCGATTAAAGAAAATGTTGATGTAATCGGCTTGTCGGGCTTAATCACTCCTTCTTTAGAAGAAATGGTACATGTCGCAAAAGAGATGCAGCGTTTAGGCTTAAAACTACCATTGATGATTGGCGGTGCAACGACTTCCCTTTCTCATACTGCAGTGAAAATTGATCCTAACTATGACAATGCAGTTGTCTATGTTAAAGATGCTTCTCGTTCTGTGGGCGTAGCACAGTCCTTAATCAGTCCAGAGTTGCGTGATAACTTCGTGGCAGAAACAAAAGCACTGTATGAAAATCGTCGCGAGCTTTATTTATCTCGCCAGCAAAAAGTAGACTTGATGCCGTTTTCAGAAGCTAAAGCTAATCATGCACCTATTGCCCAAAACTCGGTGAAACCTTTGCAAATGGGTGTGCAAGAAATCACAGTGGAATTGGATGAGTTAGTGGGCACCATAGACTGGACGCCATTTTTCTCTTCATGGCAATTACATGGTAAGTTTCCACGCGTATTAGAAGATGAAGTTGTGGGCGAAGAAGCACGTAAAGTTTATGCTGATGCACAAGCGATGCTGAAAAAAATCTTAGATGAAAAATGGTTAACAGCAAAAGCAAAAGTTGGATTATTTGCAGCAAGTAATGCAGGTGAAGACACGATTTTATATACAGATGATACCCGTACAGAGATCTTGGCTAAGCTGCATCATGTTCGCCAACAAACTGAACGCCCTCAAGATAAGCCAAATCGCTCAATCGCAGACTTTGTAGGCAATGAAGATTATGTGGGTGCATTTGCATGTACTGCTGGCCTTGGCATCGAACCATATTTAGAAGCATTTGAAGCGAAACATGATGACTATTCTTCAATTATGCTCAAAGCATTGGCGGATAGATTCGCAGAAAGCTTCGCAGAATATCTTCACAAATTGGTACGTAAAACAATTTGGGGCTATGCAAAAGATGAGAATTTAGACAATGATGCATTGATTCGCGAAGAATATGTGGGGATTCGTCCCGCACCAGGTTATCCGGCTTGCCCTGAGCATACTGAAAAAGCAACAATTTGGGAATTACTCAATCCTGAAGAGATCGGCATGAGTTTAACTTCAAGTTATGCGATGTATCCGCAATCATCAGTATCTGGCTTCTACTTCGCTGATCCTGAATCGACTTATTTTGGTGTCGGTAAAATTGGTCGCGACCAAGTAGAAGATTATGCAAAACGCAAAGGTTGGAGTCTAAAAGAAGCTGAAAAATGGCTAGCACCAAATTTAGGCTATGAGCCTGATGATGAGTAAATTACATTAAGCAAAAAGCCCATCTTTCATGGGCTTTTTATTAAATTGAATCTTTTATGCTAGTTTTTAAGAGATTGGAACAACAGCTTGAGCCTCAATTTCAATCAACCATTCAGGTAAGGCTAAAGCAGTAATCACAACCCATGAAGATGCCGGAGATTGCTCACCAAAAAAGTTTTTCAATTCATGAGATATTTCATTTTGAGCATCTGGTGTGTTTGCACTTTCTTTAATATAGATTCTTAACATCGCAATGTCTTCTTTACAAGAACCCGCAGCAATTAATACTTTTTCAATATTTTCAAGGCAAACACGGGTTTGATCACCCATTCCACTAGCAATAGTATTTTGATTTTCATCTGTGGCAACTTGCCCAGATAGAAAAATCTGTTGACAACCATTGGTGACAACAGCTTGGCTAAAGCCATATTGTAAGCTGTTGAATACAGTTGTAGGATTTATGAATTTATGCTGCATACAGTAATTACTCTCTCATCAAACATTAAGTTAATCATATATTTAAAACTTAAACACCCACTATTTTTCTTCTAATTTTGTCATATGCCCAGTTATATATATATGTATAAAACAAGAAAAAAATTAAAAATCCAATTTCAATCATAAATGCTTCAACAAATCCCACATTTAAAATATATGCAATCATTGGAACAGTAAATAATACTAAAGTACCCTCAAAGCCTAAAGCATGTAATATGCGTATTTTTACAGGTCTATCGCCATTTACAAATGGAAAAAACTTATCAAAAATCCAATTAAATACGATATTGAGCAGCAATGCAGTGACGGAAATTAGCACCGATAAAACACCCATAGAAGACATTGGTTTATCTAAAATGAAGATTCCGATTAAAATCGTAAATAATATGGCAAAAAATTCAAATGTACATGCGTGAAAAATACGTTCTTTCAATGATCTTGATACAGACTGTGTCATTTTTATTCAGCTATTAAATTATAAATAAGTATGTATTATATGATAAAAATCTTAATATTAAAAAAGATAGCAAGACATTATCAAATGAGGGGATTCAATGAAGTATGTTTTTGTACTGCCTTTACTCTGTTCGTTAGCTTGGGGAAATGAACAGTATGTATTAACAGACTCAGCAATGATTGATTTTGAAAATGATCAAAATCCAGAGTTAATGGTGCTATATACAGTGGTTAATCCTGAAGATACAAAAAATGGATCACGGCGTGAATTTTTTATCTATAAATCAAAGGGTAATGGTCAACTAACACCTTGGTTTCATTCAAGTACTGCAGTTTTAGGCACAGATGCAAATGGCACTGATACATTTATGGGCATGAGCTTTGAGAACGATGTATTAACCATTAAACATTTTGGTGGTGATCGAATCAAATGGAACTATACGGACAAATATCGCCTACAGGATGATCAATTGATTTTAGTCTCTCATCTTTTAAAATCATTTGATGGCGGCTGTCATTTCCAAGAATTTGATTATAATTTAAGAACAGGGGCTGCAACTTATACACAAAACAAAACTCTACAAGAAAAAGTGAGCAATTGTGAAGATGGTGTTAAAACCCTTCAAGCATCTGGTAACTTTGCCCAAGTACAACCCATCACGATAGAACATCGGGATAAATTTGATCCTTATGAGATAATGAGTAAACTTGAACGACTGTTATATAGTGAACAAAAGTAAATAATGAGAAGAACTTTAAAAGTATTATTTTTTATTTCAGCATGCACTTCGCTACTGAGTGCATCCCCATTAAAATCAGATGAATATATCTTATTTTTACCAAGCATCGCCTATATCCAAGATAAAAAACTGCATGTAGAAGTGGATGCTTGGATCTATGAAAAACAAAATCTACCCGGCTTCAATACTACATTGAGTAAATATATAGGCATAAAAACTTCAGATTTATCACAAGCTGAAAAAAACTATTTCAAACATCAAACTGATCTGTTTAAAGTTGATTCTGAACGCAATAAACAAGTATCAATTCAATTTGCTAATGGCGATATTAAAGAACTGTCAAAAACAGATCGATCAGGCAGAAGCACCAATGTGTTCACTTTTGAATTGAATACTATGAATCAGTTAAAATTGTCCAATGAACATATACCTTTTATATTGCATAGCCGGAAAGATATTCAAAGTTATGCACTATTTTCACCCGATAATGGTTATCTCATTGTTTCTGATATTGATGACACAATTAAAGATTCATCCGTCTTAGATACTAAAGCTTTATTGCGCAATACTTTTTTACATGCCCCTAAAGCCGCATACGGCATGCCCGAAAGATTTCAAAAACTTAAAGAGAGTTTAAACAATCCCTTATTTGTTTATGTTTCTTCAAGCCCTATTCAGCTCTTCCCTACTTTAACGAGCTTTATTGATGAACATTATCCAAAAGGAATCATAAAACTCCGCCAAAGCACTGCATGGAATGAAGTGATTGCCTCGAAAGAAGATTCAATTGCCCATAAAAAATCAACCATTTCACAATTATTGAATGCTTATCCAAATAAAAAAGTGATTCTTTTTGGAGATTCAGGTGAAAATGATCCTGAAATTTATTTAGATATTTATCGACAATATTCTGATCGCATCACAGAAATATTCATCCGTGATGTCACCAATGAAACACAAGAATCTAAGCGTTACCAAGATTTTCCGCGCTCAATACTCACCATTATCCATCCATGAAACTTTACGAAAAATTTGCCAGTGAACTTATCGAGCTCATTCGCAGCGGAACGTTAAAGTCCTATGAAAAATTACCTTCAGTTCGTCAAGCTAGCAAGCGTTACAACATTAGCCCTGCCACGGTTTTAGAAGCTTATTATATTTTAGAAGCTCAAGGATTAATTTACGCCAAAGAGCGTTCAGGCTTTTATGTGAATACCACTTTTAACAAAACATTCAAAGTTCCCAATCAATTAAATGAGATTACGAAAGAGACAGAAATTGAAGTCAGTGATTTTATTTTTTCTATCTTAAAAACTTTAAAAGATCCTGAAATGGTACAGTTTGGTTCAGCTTTTCCGAGCCCAGTTCTGTTTCCAATTGCTGATTTATCCATCAGCATGAATAAAGCGTTACAAAATATTATACATTCTCCTGATGATCTAATTGCCGATGTAGCTACTGGGAATACAGAATTAATTCGACAGATAGAACTTCGTTATCTACTCAGTGGAATTCCACTTCACAATAATGAATTAGTCATTACAAATGGTGCAATGGAAGCGTTGAGCCTTTCTCTGCAAGCAATCACAGAGCCTGGCGACTCAGTGGCAATTGAATCACCTGTTTTTTATGCTATTTTGCAAATATTAGAACGCTTACAGCTGAAAGCTGTCGAAATACCTATGGATGCTAAATCTGGCATGGATTTAGACGCATTAAATAATGCTTTAAATAACTTCAATATCAAAGCATTAGTTTTAATGACAAGCTTTCAAAATCCATTGGGTGCTTCACTTACATTGCCACAGCAAAAAAAACTGATGGAGATTATTGAAAAATATCAATTACCTACAATCGTTGATGATGTTTATTCTGAATTGTATTACGGCAAAAACCCACCTCCCTCACTGAAATCTTTAGATCATTCAGGATTGGTGATTCACTGTAATTCATTCTCAAAAAGTTTAGCACCAGGCTTTAGAGTCGGCTGGGTAGCTGGTGGTATTTTTGCAGGACAAATAGAGCGAATTAAACTGATGTCTACAATTTCTCCCTCCATGCCATCACAGCTCGCACTGAGCCATTATTTGCATCACAAAAATTATGATCGCCATTTACAAAAACTCAGGTACATACTTGCATTGTCTCAACAAAAAATGCTCTTAGCAATTGCGCAATATTTCCCAAAAAATATTGCCGTAACTAAACCGAATGGCGGATATTTTTTATGGGTAGAATTAGATAAAAATATTAATGCATTAGAACTTTATCAAAAAGCACTGCAACACAAAATAAGCATTGCGCCTGGCGCAATCTTTTCAACCTCTCAAAAATTCCAACATTGCATTCGCTTAAACTACGGCATGCAATGGACGCAAGAATGTGATATTGCAATGAAGAAACTTGGCAGTCTAATCAATAAATATCAATAACTTAAAGTCATCTGTTTTGGTTTTTATTAAAAATCTGTATCTGTACTAATTTCAAACTAACGATAGAATTATGCTTTGTAGAATGAAGCATCCCAATTAGGTCTCTTACTCCCAAGTAAAGCTTATATTTTTCAATATGAAAAACTCATAATCATTGGGATGCCTCATTCATACTATTGTATTTTGGCACGATAGTGACTACAATTCACAGCCATGTTTAATTTACTAAGCTTTATGTCTATACCATCTATTCATCGAAGATGACTCTCTAATTTCAGTCTCTAGTTTAGAGACCATCGAAAGTCTTCAAGCGCAAAATCGACCGGATTCCTTTTTTGTGATTGGTACTTTCACTCTTTCTTATCGCTTGTTAAAAATAAAGCCTTCAAACCATTGATGGCCAGCTGTGCCTTTTAAAATTTAACAAACAGCGTTGTAATCATACAATTTGATCTTATTTGGAGTTTTCATGAACAGAAGAGACTTTTTCTCCACTGCTGCATTATCTGCTGCGGGCTTACTATCTGTAACATCTTTTTCTTTTGCAAACAATGTATTGCAAAACTTATCCATTCCAGAGCTTGCAAATAACCGTCGTCGTTTTTTAGTGACTCAAGAACATACACCAATCGCCCCTGAAGGTTCGACTGGAATCACAAATATCTGGATCCCTATTCCTGAAGACACAGTATTCCAAAGATTAATTTCTATTACCGTGGAAGGAAACTATGATAAAACAAACATTAATGCCAATAATGATTTTGGTGCAAAAACATTATTTGCCACTTGGAATGCAGATGCTCAACACCCAACGATTACTGTAAAAATGGAAATCGAAACACTAAATTGGGAAATTGCTGAGCAAGGTTTCTTAAAATATTATGAAGCACCAGAAACCCTCCATTATCCAAAAGAAGTGGCAATATATTTAGAAGCCAGTGATCAAATCGCCTTAGATGGTATTGTGAAAGAAACGGCTGACAAAATTATTGGCAATGAAAAAAATCCATTAGAACAAGCTCGCTTAATCCATAAATGGGTCAGTGCAAATATGAAACGCGATAATAGCGTGGTTGGCTGTGGTTTAGGTAATGTGAAAGAAATTCTAGAAAGTGGTGATCTCAGCGGTAAATGTACTGACATCAACTCAGTATTCGTTGCCCTTGCTAGAGCTGTTGGCATTCCTGCGAGAGAAATGTTTGGTATTCGTGTTGGCAAAAGCATTAAATTAGAACAATACTCTAAAGGTGCATTCGGCAGTGCTGATGAGAAAGGCTTATCAAACATCACTGGTGCGCAACATTGCCGAGCGATGTTCTATTTAGCAGGCTTTGGTTGGGTTCCTTGCGATCCTGCAGATGTGACAAAAATGCGTTTATATGAAAATAAAGAACATGCTGACCCTGCGGTTCAATACATCGATGAATACTTATTTGGTAACTGGGAGATGAACTGGATTGGTTTTAACTTCGGCCGTGATTTTGAAGTTTACCCAGCGACTGAGCAAGGTGCAATGAATAACTTTGGCTATCCTTATGCTGAAGTGGATGGTGATCCATTGAATTTTTACGATCCAAAAACATTTAAGTACAGCTATGAATCACAAGAATTATTCTCTTAATTCACCCAAAAAGATCATCGGCTTTTTAGCCGGTGCTCTTACAACTGCGATTGCAGCAACATTATGCTGCATCGCACCATTGTTGTATTTGGTTTTTGGTATTTCTGCTGCAGGTTTGACAGGATTATCAAAATTGACGTGGTTACAATGGCCGATGACGATTGTTTCTTTAGGCTTTACTGCCTTTGGAACTTACCGTCTATTTTTTTCCAAAAAACCATTGTGTACAGGCATCATTCAAAGAAAATATTTAGTTACTCTTTATTTTGTCTCTCTGCCAATGATTCTCTTAATATTAACCTATCCTTTTGTTTTACCTTGGGTATTGGAGTTTTTAGAATGAAACGTTTAGCTCTCTTCATTACTATTTTATGTGC
>CANRJX010000084.1 GCA_947631095.1 uncultured Wohlfahrtiimonas sp. | reverse complement strand
ATGTGATTACATATTTATCGCGTGGTGATGTTGCTTTAAGTGTTACCATTACAAGCATTACAACATTGCTAGCACCGCTTATGACACCGTTGTTGTTAAAGTTATTAGCATCTGAAAGCATTGATGTATCATTTTATGCAATGATGATGTCGATTATTAACTTTGTGATTGTGCCGATTGTTTTAGGTTTAGCAGTTAGAATGATTTTACGTTCAAATGTTAAGTACGTTATGCCTGTATTACCGATCGTTTCTGTGTTTGGTATCGTGATGATTGTGGCGATTGTTGTTGCTTTGAATCAAGTGCGCTTAAAAGAAACAGGTTTGATATTGATTGGTATTGTAATTTTACATAATACATCTGGTTATATTATCGGTTATGTGATTGCTAGAATTATGGGTCTTGGCTTGGCGCAGAGAAAAGCGATTGCCATTGAAGTTGGAATGCAAAATAGTGGATTGGGTGCTGCTTTAGCAAATAAACATTTTGATCCTATCGTTGCTGTTCCTAGCGCGTTATTTAGTGTTTGGCACAATATTAGCGGAGCTATTCTTGCAAATATATTCGCAAGAATGAAAGAAAAAAATAGCTAAATCACCTTGAAATTTAGGAAGGTTCGGTTTAGAAAAAGCCTATTTTTTTGTTACAATCAGCAAGATTAATAGACCAATATGGCAAAAAAAGTATGAAGAATGGTGAGCTTAATCTTGACGAAAACCATTTTTTTTTATACAATTACGTCCTTTTTATGGACTGTTATTTCTTGTTGATTAATATTGACAGATAAATAATGGCAAAAGAATTTAGATTTACTTAACTATCTGGAGCATTACAAATGTATGCTGTAATCAAAACAGGCGGTAAACAGTACCGCGTAGCTGAAGGTCAAATCCTTCGCATTGAAAAAATTGAAGGCGCTGCTGAAGGTTCTAATGTAGAATTTGCAGAAGTATTATTGGTAGGTAAAGATGGTTCTACAACTGTAGGTACACCAGTTGTTGCAAATGCTAAAGTAGTTGCTGAAGTGTTAAAACAAGGCCGTGGACGTAAGATTGAAATCATTAAGTTCCGTCGTCGTAAGCACTCTCGCAAGCACCAAGGACATCGTCAACACTTTACTGAAGTTAAAATTTCTAGCATCTCTGCATAATTGCGAGATTCCTAGACGTATAAGAGGATTTAAACATGGCACAGAAGAAAGGCGTCGGCTCGAGCCGTAACGGTCGCGATTCGGAAAGTAAACGCTTAGGTGTTAAGCGTTTTGGCGGTGAATTAGTTCCAGCTGGTTCTATCATCGTTCGTCAACGTGGTACTCGTTTTCATGCAGGTACTAACGTTGGTTTAGGTAAAGATCACACTTTATTTGCTAAAGTAGATGGTCATGTTGTTTTTGAAGTTAAGGGACAACAAAATCGTAAATTTATCAGCATCCAACCAGTTGCTTAATAAATTTTAGTTGTGTTAAAAGCCCCTTTTATTGGGGCTTTTATTGTTTTTATTGCTGTCAGTTCGGGGAGGGCAAATGAAATTCGTTGATGAGGTGATCATTACGGTAGAAGCTGGTAATGGTGGTGATGGGTGTTTAAGTTTTCGTCGCGAGAAGTTCATACCTTTTGGTGGACCTGATGGCGGTGATGGTGGTGATGGCGGTAGCATTTTTCTACAAGCATCTGACACTGTAAATACATTGGTTGATTTCCGCTTTGCGAAAAAATTTAAAGCGCAGCGTGGTGAAAATGGTCGTGGTGCTAACTGTACGGGTGCAGCGGGCGAAGATTTGATTTTGGTGGTTCCGTTGGGTACTCAGGTTCATGATGCGGATACCAATGAGTTTATTTGTGATCTGACTACTGATGGTCAAATTGCTAAAGTTGCTCAAGGTGGCTTTCATGGTTTGGGTAATACACGATTCAAATCATCAACTAACAGAGCGCCAAGACAAACTAAACCAGGTACTCCAGGTGAAGAGCGTAGATTGCGTTTAGAGCTTAAGGTATTGGCTGACGTTGGTTTGTTGGGGCTTCCAAATGCAGGTAAATCTACTTTGATTCGTGCTGTTTCAGCGGCTCGTCCAAAAGTTGCAGATTATCCGTTTACAACTTTGCATCCTAACTTGGGTGTGGTAAGTGTTGGGCCTTTGGATAGCTTTGTAATGGCTGATATTCCTGGTTTAATTGAAGGTGCTGCAGAAGGTGCGGGCTTAGGGCATAAATTCTTGCGCCATTTGTCGCGTACTTCCATTATGTTGCATTTGGTGGATATGTCTCCTTATAGTGACTCACAAGATCCTGTGTCAGATTTTAATGTGATTACAAGTGAGCTTGAGCGCTACGATGAAGAAATGGCCAAAAAAGATCGTTGGTTAGTGTTAAATAAATTGGATTTAATCCCTGATGATGAGCGTGAAGAGCGTATTTCATCTTTCTTGAAAGAGATTAAATGGGATGGTCCATGTTTCCAAATTTCAGCGATTTCAGGTGATAATACTAAGCCTTTAACAAGCGCGATTATGGAATATATCAAAGCAGAAAAAGCATTATTGAAAGCAGAAGAAAAACCAGTTTCAATTGAGCAATTAATCGTTCAGTAATCATTAAAGAATAATTTTGAAAGCCCTGAAGATAATATCTTCGGGGCTTTTTTATTTATAAAATCGAAGTTATTAGTTATAATTTTTATTATATGTTTAAATAATTATAGTATTTAACTATATAGAATTAAAAGGAAAATATGAGAAAGCAATAGATGTTTTTCATGAGCATTTTCCTTATATTCAATTTTATGTAAGATCTAGATATGATTGAAATTTTCAGATTTAAGCTATATTAATACAACTTTTATGAAATCCAATCGCTACAGCTTTTAATAGTTCTGTATCTGTAGAATAAGCAGAAGAAAAACCAGTTTCAATTGAGCAATTAATCGTTCAGTAATCATTAAAGAATAATTTTGAAAGCCCTGAAGATAATATCTTCGGGGCTTTTTTATTTATAAAATCGAAGTTATTAGTTATAATTTTTATTATATGTTTAAATAATTATAGTATTTAACTATATAGAATTAAAAGGAAAATATGAGAAAGCAATAGATGTTTTTCATGAGCATTTTCCTTATATTCAATTTTATGTAAGATCTAGATATGATTGAAATTTTCAGATTTAAGCTATATTAATACAACTTTTATGAAATCCAATCGCTACAGCTTTTAATAGTTCTGTATCTGTAGAATAAGCAGAAAACATATCCGCTTCGGGATCGAATTCGATTAAGTGAGCGGATTCGCTGAAATTTTCTTCAATGAATTTAGCCACAACTTTCTGCCAGGTATATCCATTGAAATAATCTCGGTTTGTACCTGTTTGAGCTTCTAAAATATCCATGATCGGGTCATTATAAAAAGCATCTGACATAAAGAAGAATGATGCTTTGCCATCATCATGAATTAAAAAGTGAAAAGGTTTAATGGTTTCAATCATAAGAGCCTAAGATAATATTTTTGTGAAAATTATTATGCTGATTATAGTAAATAATAGATTACTATTCATAATAATGAACTGAGCATGTGAAATACAATCTTTTTAGTGGCATTGTCTGCCTTCTGTAAAGATAATAAAAACAGCGAGAATTAACCTAGCTTTTAGAACAATGCATTGATGCTTCAATATGACGTAGAATAGTCACGATATTATTTTGAGGAGAATAACGTGAATATAGCTGTCGATCAATTATTGGAAAATGCTGAGGAGCTAGTCGAAGAAGGTGAGTTTAACAGTGCGATCGGTGTGTTGAATTCTTTAGAGACGGATCATTTATTTAATATTGCAAGAAAGCAAATTTTATTGGGTTCTGCTTATTTGGAATTGGGTGAAAATGAGAAAGCTCAAGCTGCATGGGAGATGATCGAGCAAGAATGGGGTTTGTCTGTTTATGCATTGGCTCAATTATATTTAGGTAATTTAGCGGAAGAAAGTGATGAGCCTGAAAAAGCCATTCAATATTGGCAATTGATCGAAAAAGATTGGGAGTTAAGTTGTTATACACAAGCTCAATTGAGTTTAGGTGAGCTGGAAAAAGATTTAGGTAATGCAGAAAAGGCCGCTCATCATTGGGAAATGATTGAAAAAGATTGGGATGAAGAATCGTATGCTTGGGCGCAGTTGTATTTAGCTGATTTAGCAATGAATGATGGAGATGAGCCAAGAGCGGAAAAGCACTGGAAGTCCATTAAAGAAAAAGATGATATTTGGTGTTATTCACAGGCTCAATATAATTTGGGTAAATTAGAAAAAAGTCGCGCTAATTTACAAAAAGCAGAAGAATATTGGCAAGTCATTCAGAAAGATTGGAATGAAAAGAGTTTTGCGTGGGCTCAGTTGCAGTTAGGTATGTTGGCTGAAAGTGATCATGAAAAAGCTAGAAATTATTGGAATAATATAGAGCAGGATTGGAGTTTGGAAGTTTATGCTTGGGCGCAATTGTATTTAGGTAATTTAGCGTATGCTAATCATCAACCTGAAGATGCTCATCGATATTGGGCATCTATTCAGGAAGAGTGGAGTGAAGAGTGCTTTGCAAAGGCGCAAGCTCAATTGCAGAAATAATCGCTGAATGAGTCGATATAAGAGCTTAGAGAAAATCTAGGCTTTTTTATTAGATGAGTTCTAAAAGAGTTTGTTTGTCGTGATGATAATCTGGGGATTGAATGGTTAATCCGATTAAACGAATAGGGCGAGAAGATGTTGTGCTGAGTAAATCCCAGAAGCATTTTTCTATGAAGTCATAGTCATGTGGGATTGCGGTACTAAATGTTTTGCTGCGAGTAATCGCTGTGAAATCTGAATAGCGAATTTTAATTGCGAACGTTTTTCCATGAAAATTATTGCATTGTAAGCGTTTTAATAAAGATAATAATATTTCATCTAATTCAATTTTAATCTCTTTGTGACTAATAATATCTTTTTGAAATGTATTTTCAGAGCTAACTGAGCGTGTTTCTTGTGATGGATCAACAGATCTATTGTCTATGCCGCGTGTGTATAAATAATAGGATTCACCAGCTTTTCCAAAGTGTAGTTTTAATTCAGGGAGTGAGCGTTGGCGTAAGTCATATCCATTTTTAATGCCCAATTGATGCATTTTTTTGGCAGTTTGCGTGCCGATACCATAAAATTTTTCGATGGGTAGATGGTCTAGTATATGGATTGCTTTATTGGGAGTGATAACTGTAATTCCAAAAGGCTTATTGATATTTGATGCTATTTTGGCCAAAAACTTATTATAAGAAACGCCAATCGAGGCTGTTAAATTAATTTCATTATAGATGGCTTGTTGTATCTCTTTAGCGATGTCTGAAGCATATTGGTCGTGAGATATGCGGTGTGTGATATCCAAATATGCCTCATCTAAAGAAAGTGGTTCAACAAGGTCGGTGTATCGTAAAAATATATCTTGAATTTGCTTTGATACAGATTGATAAATCTCAAATCTTGGTTGTGTAAATAATAAATGAGGGCATTTTTTCTTGGCGGTTGATGATGGCATTGCTGAGTGCACCCCAAACTTTCTTGCCTCATAGCTTGCAGCAGCAACGACACCTCTTGTATTAGCTGATCCAACAGCTAAGGGTTGATTGCGGAAATGAGGAAAATCTCTTTGCTCAACTTGTGCAAAAAAGGCATCCATATCTATGTGAAGAATTTTTCTAGTCATAGTGATTGATAAAATTAATCAAATATTTTTGTTAAGTAATGTAATTTTTAGTGATGATAAGAATACCTGACAATAAAGGAATGACGCTTGTAGAGGTAATGATTGCTTTAGCGATTATAGTCGGAATCGCAGTGGTTGCTCAACAATATCATTCACAAATAGTAATGAATAACCGGGAGCTATTGAGGCTTCAGGAGTCTTTGTTGGTGGATGAAAGTGAGTTTGATAAGTCGCATAGGTGAATCATTATGAAAATCAATAAGGGATTTACATTAATAGAGCTAATGGTATCTATGGCTATAGGGTTAATACTATTATCAACTTTAGTGACATTTTGGATAGCACTGTCTAAAAATGCACATCAAGAGATTATTAAATTAGGAGTGTCACAAGATGGTGCGGAAGCTGTGGAGTATTTGCGAGCAACTTTAGGGAGGGCTATATATGAGCCGGCTTGCTTAAATCCTGAATGGCTTATTGGTGCGAAGATGGATGATAGTGTTTTTTCAAAATTATTGTTTAAGAGTAAGGGGTTAGTTGTTCATAAATCTGCTTCTGAACATGGTGATGTGTCCATGATGCAAAATGCATCGATGCAGTTTCCCAGCTTATTGCTTGGGGATTATAGATTGCGAACTCTAGTCGGTAGTGATCTTGTAGAAATGATTTATTTGACACCGTTGTCTGTGGTTAATGATCAAATTATAAATGCTGAAGATATCAGGGGTTCAAGGGTAGGAGCTGTTTTGGTAACAGATTGCCGTACTTATCTTTTGGGTGAATATGAAAGGTATGGTGATGATTATTCAATAGCACAACAATTTTCTAGAGAAATTAATCAGAGCTTATCTAATGTTCAGCATCATCAATACTACAAAGTGAATCGTTTATTGATTTATGTAAGTTATGAGCAAGGTGCTCATTTTTTAATATATAACTTTATGGATGGTTCTAATTTTATTCGCTTTGCAAGTATTCAAGGTTTAAAAGTCGATTTTGAGCCAGATGATTATAATTTATTGAAGATTCAATTATTAATAGCAGGTTATGGATCTACTGTTTCAACTGATCGTCAGTTTCATGTACGGTTGCTGAATTTATGAAGAGAAATTCTGGTGCTGTTTTGGCTGTTGTATTGATCGTTATGGCTGCATTGTATTTAGTGGCAGGTATTATGCTGGTTGTTAATCGGCAATATTTTTCTGACGTTGAAATGTTGCAAGATTCTGTTCTTAGTAGGCAGAAATTATTGAAAGTTAGTCGTGAGTTATTGCAAGACATTGATGTGAAATTAAAAGAAGGTGATTTGTTTGTTTGGGATGATTGCGATATATCTTCTCAGCCTGAATATTTATGGAATGCTGATCAAGAAATATTTTATCAAGTGGCTAAATTATCAAAGTATTGTTCTGGAAATGTATTGACTGTGCGTTTGTGGCTTAAAGATTTAGTTAGCTATGAAAATTCTATAGTGGTTGATTATATTGTTGCCAATGATGATTGGAGGGATTTACTCGAGCTTGAGCAGATCTTAGGGAATATTATTGTTCATAATGGCAGTTGGAAGCTTATTTTGAATAATCATATTTTTAGTCGAGATTTCATACTAATAGAAGATGCGAGGTCTTATGAGTTGGAAATGCAAAGAGCTAGGATTATTGATGGTCATTTAGAAATGTTGCTTGTCTTTATAAATAATGTTGAAGAAGCATTGAGGCTCTGCCATTTGTTGATCCCAATTGCTGAATTGCACTTTGATAAAAACATGTTGTTTCAGTATTACTCTCAATATTCTACTGTTGAAGATGGCGTAAAAATTATCGCACTAAATAAAAATGATGAATTGAATCCAAATTGGTGGATAGAATTGTCTGAAAGTTTATTTGAAGATCTTGTTGTGAAAAATGATGCGGTTTTTCTGTCCACAAAAAGTGTGCTTGATCAAAAAGATGAGGGTATTGTAGGGATGTATTTGTCAGGATCTTTGTTTTTTAATAATGCGGATATCGGTTATATGAAAAACAATGAAGATGAGCGATATGAATTGATCGATTGCCTGAATGCTGAAAAGCTTTTAGTAGCAGGGAAGTGGCAACTAGGTTGCGATAATTATAAGAAAATACGATATTATTTTGCAGAATGATAGAATACTGCATAATTTATGCTACCAATGAATGAGTGTTATGAAAGCAATTAAAGAATGTTCTGTGATTAGTTATTCAGATGGGAATATTAAAGAAAAGAGTGATTATTTGATCTCTGAAGAGCCAATACAATTTATTTATAATGGAATTCCTCATCTGGTTATGATGTGTACACCAACTGATTTGATTGATTTAGCTTATGGATTTAGCCTTACTGAGGGTATTGTTAACTCAAAAAATCAAATTTTTGCTGTGGAAATTAATGAAACAGAAGTTGGTATAGAATTGCATATAGAGATAGAGCCAGTATTAATGAAGCGCCTTGAGGGTAATCAAAGAAAAATGAGCGCAAGAACTGGTTGTGGCGTTTGTGGTGTTGAGAATCTTTCATTGGTTGAAAAAACTTTAGCTGAATTAAGCGTGGTTGATCCTTTGGATTATCAAAATATACAATATGCATTATCACAAAGTTATTATGTGCAAGAATATGGGCAGCAAACAGGAGCGTCTCATGCGGCTTTTTTATGTGATAGAAGTGGCGAAATTATAATAACGCGTGAAGATGTAGGGCGGCATGTTGCTTTGGATAAACTAATTGGTGCGTTAATGCAAAAAAATATCGATAAAGATAATGTGTTTATATTGATGAGTTCGCGTGCAAGTTTTGAGATTGTACAAAAAACAATTGCAGCACGAATTCAGAATTTGGTAACAATGTCTGCACCAACTGATAAAGCAGTACAGTTGGCAAAAAAATATAATTTATCTTTATGGGGATTTGCAAGAAAAGGGCGAGTTAATTTTTATGCAACTTGACACTTTCTGTACAGTCTTATAAAATCTCGCTTCTTTGGAGAATTTTGTCCAAGATAGGCTTATGTATAATTTTTATAATCATAGGATTGAATTTTAATGGTAACAGTAAATCAGTTAGTGCGTC
>CANRJX010000083.1 GCA_947631095.1 uncultured Wohlfahrtiimonas sp. | reverse complement strand
AAAGCATAATGCAATTATTGATAGTTTTGTGGCGGTGTAATACTCCCGCCGCCTCCACCAAATATAAAATACCGCTAAATTTGAATATTTTAGTGGTATTTTTTCATACCCCTAAAAAGGGTTGGAACCTTTTGTTATTTACAAGTATAAATATATAATTTTTATATTAAACAAATAAAAGTTAAGGTTTTTTTTGCCAATACTGAGTGTTGAGTTTGTTATGTATACTCCAAAGGTTAATGTATCTATATTTGACGTTGTAGGTAGTCACCTTTATATTCAGTGTCCAAAATTAGTATGCCACTAGAGTTATTTAAGGCCTGTAAGCTTTGAACTGATGACCTTAGCACTGATTCTTAATGGTCCATTAATACGATAGCAGATCAAGTCAGAACAAAGCGATATCATCAGTTAATAGTATATGAAATTATGGATTAATTTCATTGATACATGCACCTCTCGTTAGCATATCATTAAAATTTTCATAACTTGTTTCCACCATATTAGATAGAGCCTCATCAGTGTTAGAGCCAACGTGTGGTGTTACCAATACTCTAGGATATAGTTCAATTAATTGTTGCACTATTGGGTCAGGTACAGTCTCCCAAGGCTGAAATTTCTTTTGAAAAAACTCAGCTTCATTAGAAAATACATCTGTTGCGAAGCCACTCAGTTTTTTACTTTTTAATGCATCTAAAATTGCCTGATTAGACTGAATTTCACCACGTGCTGTATTAATTAAAATTGCATTTTGTTTCATCTTGCTAATGAATTCAGCATTCACAAACTGCTCATTTTTTCCTGGAACATAAGGAATATGTAAGCTCACTATATCACTTTGTGCCAATAGCTCATCTAACGGTAAATAATCTAAAATCTCTTTTGCCTTATCTGTTTCAAAGATATCATATCCCACAACGCGAGCGCCCAAACCTTTAAACAAACGTGCTTCTGTCAAGCCAATTTTACCAACACCAATAATCCCCACTGTACAGTTATGTACTTCTCGAGTAAACATCTCATCATCAATTACAAAATCTCTGTAAGCTGATTTAATCGTCATGTATGCAGTTTTACGTAATAGCATCATTGCGAGTGTTACAGAAAGTTCTGCGATTGCAGCAGGAGAGTAAGATGGAACACGTGCCATTCTCATTCCTAACTGATGAGCATATTCAACATCAATATGATTAAATCCTACTGTTCGTGTGAAGACATATTTAATGCCATAGGAGTACAAAACATCTAAATTTTGTTTGTCTGCAACAGAATTTCCTCTTAGTAAAACCGCATCATGTCCTTTTGCTGTTTCGATATTATCATGGCTCAGCAATTCAGGAATTAATGTTAATTCATAATTATAAATATTTAATCGATTAAAAAACTCTACTTCGTTTGATCTAACGCCGTAGCATACAATTTTAAACATATACTCCACCTATCCACATTTGTTTAATTAAAACAATAAATTTTCTATAATTTCAAGCACGATAATCCAAATAGGGATAAATACGACGGCTAATATAGTTGATATTAATGCACTATTCGACGCTAACAAAGCTTGTCTATCAAAGCTGATTGCATAGGTTGTGATGACTGTTGCAGCAGGTGCCATCATCATTAAGACAATCACTGCGATAACTTCATAACTTAAGTTCATCAATCCTAATTCTTTAATGATTAACAAAGCGACTAATAAAATCGCTGGAATAATAACTACTTTAATCGTCGCGTAATACCAAGTCACTTTATTCTCTGCAGCTTCCTTAATCTTTATTTGACCTAAAGTCGCACCAATAGATAACCACGCTAAGGGAGAAGCGAGACCTGCTAAGTATTTTAAAGCTTGTTGCAGCCATGGCAAAGTCTTATCAATGCGTAAAAAGGCATAATTAGTAGTTTTTCCATTGGCATCAGCGATGGATACTTGAGGTAGATGGGCTTGAAAAGCCCAAATCAATAACCCTAAGAATGTCGCAATAATGATGGGATTGAAAAACATTTCTTTAAGATTTTTACTCGTCATTTTTAAACCGCTCATCTGAATATAACCATACGAATATAGAAATACTCGATAACTAATATTAAAAATTGAGCTCAGCATAACGCCTAAAGGGCCAAAAATTGTACTAATGATGGGCGTGCTAAAAAATGTGGTTGAACCAAAGATACTTAAATTGCGCAGAGCCGTTTGTTCATCACCCACATATTTAAAATAAAAAAACTTACTTGTAAAAATTAATACTATATAAATCACAAACCCTAAAATTAATAATGTCATTCCATCAGCCATTTTTTGTGGGTCATTATCTTGCATAAAAGAAGTAAATGCTAGAGCAGGTAATGCTGTAGTTAAGACAACTGTTGATAAAATCTTAGCCACTTGGTTATTAAAAATTCCTCTTTTTCTACAATAATAGCCCAATAAAATGATGGAAACTGTCGAAAATATGGCTCCAATAATGGATTGATTGCTTAATGTTTTTTGTATTAGTTCTAATATTTCCATATTATTTACTCTTAAGATTTATAATCTACGCATTATGAAAATGCTTAAAAAGTAATTTTTAAGCAACATTATTAATTATATATTATTAAATTATTATTTAATATGATTTTCTTAATCCCTAAAGGTTTTGATTTGTGTTATCAAATATAAACTCATGAATTTGTGAGATTTTTACTATTCAGCATGATGTTAATAATATAAATTTGCTAATTGTTTTAGTGACATCCCGCCGAATGCCTTTTGAATCATAATTTGATTGTGTTAAAGCTCAATATACTGAGTGATATCAACCTCCACTTTACTTTTTTCTGAAATATTGACTGTTAATTTTTGAGTATACAATTCAGTCTTTGCATGTCTTTTGCTTGTAAGTTGCTATATTCAAAGCATCGCTAATCAATAAAAAATTGTCTACATAGCAATTGCATAGCCAAAAATTCATGAATAAAAAAATCTTTTCTCCGGCAATATTTTTGACATTTTAAAATGAAATGATATAACATTGCATTTTTGTTACGGAGAGAGAAATGAATAAGAAGTTATTAGCTTTTGCAATACTAAGTTTACAATTTACGACAGCACAACATCATCACAATCATGCCGAAGAATCCAATGATGAGCGATTAGCTAGTCAGGGCGTATTTGAAGATATCCATGTTAAAGATAGAGCTTTAACTGATTGGCAAGGTAATTGGCAATCAGTTTATCCATACTTGTTGAATGGAGATTTAGATGAAGTATTTGAAAGCAAAGCTGCCCATGGCGATAAAACATTTGATGAATATAAACAGTACTATTCGATAGGTTATGAAGGAAATGTTAACTTTATTAACATTCAAGGTTCATCGATGGAATTTGATATGGGTAATCAAAAAGCCTCCTGTGAATATGATTATTCTGGCCATAAAATCTTAACATATGAGTCTGGTAAAAAAGGTGTGCGCTATTTATTTGAATGCAATGATAAAAACTCACAAGCGCCCAAATTTATACAGTTCAGTGATCATATTATTGCCCCCAAAAAATCAGATCATTTCCATTTGTATATGGGTAACTCATCTCATGAAGAGTTATTAAAAGAAATGGAAAACTGGCCAACGTATTATCCTGCTTCATTGAATAAAGATGAAATTGTTGATGAAATGATTGGACATGATCATGCTGGTGCACATGAACATGGAGTATCTAACTTAAATATAGTGATAGAAGATAATTTAATTGAGTTAAATTTAGAAGGAGCACTCTCAAATTTTATATCTTTTGAATATGCACCAAAAAATGATGAAGAAATTAATGAAGTTTTATCGTTAAGTCATAAGCTTCAAAAATCTGAAAATTTATTTTTATTTGCAGAAAAAGCTCAATGTTCAATTCAGTCTATTGCTGCAGGCTCTGATGTGATTGATGAAAAATACCTTGATATTAATCGTGCTGATTTATTAATTGCACATAATCATGATGAAACTCATGGGAATCTTTTTTTGAAATTAGTATGGAATTGTAGTAAGCCAGCTGAGTTATCAGGCTTAGATGTTCGTTTATTTGAAGCTTTTCCAAATATGGAACACATTGAAGTTCAAATGTTGACACCCAATGGGCAAAAATCAGCAGAATTGTCAGAAAAAATGACTAAGGTTAAATGGTAAGTTGAAGCAATGAGCAATCACTTATTAAATAAAGCAGCAGAACAATCTTCTGCTGCTATTCAAATTGATAACTTACAATTTTCTTGGCCTAATTCAATTTCACCTATTTTAAATATTGAGCATTTCAGTATTGAGGAAGGTGAAAAGGTATTTTTAGCGGGGCCGAGCGGTAGTGGTAAAAGCACTTTATTGGGAATTCTTGCTGGTATTTTAGAGCTTAATCATGGTTCTATTATTGTGAACGATTATGATTTAACTTGTTTAAGCTCGACCCAAAGAGATACTTTTCGAGGAGATCACATTGGATTTATTTTTCAGCAATTTAATTTAATACCTTATTTAACAACGTTAGAAAATATTACTTTATCTTGTTGTTTTTCTAAAGTGCGAGCTAAGAACAGTGTATCTAAATATGGCAGTGTAATAAATGAAGCCAAACTATTATTAGCACGACTAGATTTAGATACTAATTTATGGTCTAGCCCTGCAAATGAATTATCGGTCGGTCAACAACAAAGAGTTGCAGTTGCACGCGCCTTAATCGGAAGCCCTAAAATTATTATTGCAGATGAGCCAACATCAGCATTAGACAGTGATCGTCGAGACAGTTTTCTAGAACTTTTACTATCTGCCTGCGATGAAAATAATACGACTTTATTGTTTGTGAGTCATGATCTTGAAATATCCACTCGTTTTTCCCGAGTTATTCATTTGCAAGATATTAATGTGAATGAGGTAAATCACATATGAAAAAATTTATATATTTAATGAGGTTATCGTGGAAAAGCTCATGGAATAGACGAGGAACATTGTTTTTAATCCTATTCTCAATTGCGATGTCAGCAATGTTACTACTAGGAATTGAAAAAATAAAAGTCCAGTTGAAAGAAAATTTTATTAATGCTATTTCAGGAACAGATTTGATAGTAGGCGCAAGAGGCAGTGAAGCGCAATTAGTGATGTATGCAGTGTTTCATCTCGGTCATGCAACAAATAATATGACTTGGAGAAGCGTTGAAAGAATTGCTAAAAAAGATGAAGTTGATTGGGTGATTCCGATCTCTTTAGGTGATACTCATAAAGGCTATCCTGTTGTTGCGACTGATCAAACATTTTTTGAAAAGTATCAATACCATAAAAATCATAAAATAGAATTGTCAAAAGGGAATAGATTTGATGGCTTGTTTGATGTCGTACTTGGTTATGAAACTGCTAAAAAACTTAATTATGATTTAGGACAAAGGATTGTCTTGAGTCATGGTAAAAGCGATGCCGCCATTGCTCAGCATGATGATAAGCCTTTTCGTGTTGTGGGAATATTATCGCCAACAGGTACGCCAATCGATAATTCATTATTGATCAGTTTAGAAGCGATGGAGGCTATTCATGTCAATTGGCAAGGAGGCATGCCAGTTCCTGAGCTTAATATTACGCCGGAACAGTTAGCAAACTTTGACTTAAAGCCTAAAAATATCACGGCATTATTAGTTGGTTTAAAAAAACGCAGTCATGTATTTTCTGTTCAAAGAAGTATCAATGATTATAGAGCAGAGCCATTGATGGCAGTATTGCCAGGCGTAACTATGGATCAAATTTGGCAAATGATGAGTTCTATAGAGAAAATTTTATTGATCATTTCAGCATTAGTTACAGTCGTGGGTTTGGCAGGATTAACATCAACAATTTTAGCAGGATTGGGTGAGCGTCGTCGCGAGTTAGCAATTTTGCGATCAGTTGGTGCAAGGCCTATAGACATTTTTCAGCTTTTAGCATGCGAAGGATTGATGTTGGTTATGTTGGGCATCATTATTGGTATTGTTTTACTGAATATATTAATCGTTATTTTTAGCCCAATATTAATGTCTAAATATGGCATTTTTATTCATATTTCATGGTTAACTAACGGTGAGTTATTTCTACTGCTAGCGATAATTTTGGCAGGTTTTTTAACAAGTATTATTCCTGCTTATCGTGCTTATCGAATAAGTTTGGTAGATGGATTGAGTGTTTCTAAATAAGATGAAAGCATTTAGATTATTACAAAATATTATATTTTTATCTTTTTTCTTTTTGTGTAATCAAAGTCTTGCAGATGAATATAGAGTGATTGATTGGGATGATTTATTTCAAAAAAATCAGTCGCATCTATTACAAGAAAATATCACGCAAAAGAGTTTAAATGAATACCTCAATAAACGTAACCAATCTGCACCGAACAGTGCATTGTCGGGACAAAAGATAACAATTACAGGCTTTGTGGTACCGCTGGAATATGATGAAGATTCCAACATTATCGAATTATTGCTAGTTCCTTATTATGGGGCTTGTATTCATGTGCCACCTCCGCCAAGAAATCAAATTATCCATGTATATTTTGAAAAACCATTTTCCAATTTAAAAACCATGGATATGATCACGATTTCAGGCTTATTAACATTAGATAGTCAGTCGTCATTATATGGAGAATCTGATTATAAATTAATTGCAGAACAGATAGTTAATGATCAAACAATAGATCATATTGGCATTATTCAATCAGTACTTTTAATCCTTATTTGCGGTTTTACGATTTGTTTAGGTTGGTTTATTGGTAAATTAGTCCAAGCTAAGAATATTAAAGCCATGGGCATTTTATTGAGCTTTTCAGCAGGTACGATGCTGTATCTCAGTCTTGCTAATTTGTGGCTACAATTTAATATAATTTCAGTCGGATTATTATTATCAGGATTTATCACTTTATGGATCTTAAGTTTAATTCTAGAGCGTAAAGAAAGATTAACTTCGATAGCCCTAATTCTTCATAATGTTCCAGAAATTTTTATTATTTTCAGTACAGCTTTGATGAATATTTGGCTAGGGTTTTTACTAACATTATTAGTATCGACTCATAATATTGCTTTAGGTTTTAGCTTGTCGCAAGCATTGGCTAATCAATTAAACCAAAGAGCATTTACCCAAATTTTAATCGTGAGTTTTTTTCCAGTATTGATTGTTTTATTGGTTTATTGGTTTATTCGTTCTTATATATCTATGGAGTTATTAATTCATTTTTCACTGTTTTCTGGCGGAATGCTCTTTTATATAGCATTGAAAGAAATGCTTCCACTGGCTAAAAATTATATTAATTATCAATTATTAATATTAAGTTTAGTGGGTTCATTTTTGATGATGCTAGCTTTAACTCAAATACTATAGGGATGATTGATGGGGCGATGGATGATTAGAGTAATAGGCTTAGTATTTTTGCTCATCATTATTTTATTAGGCATTGGCTTATATCAACAAAAGCCCAATGTTTATCAAGAAATTACTTGGCATGATTTGATAGACCATGATCAGAATCAACCATATAACTATTTTAGTAATATGAATTTAACGAATATTAATGATGCTGACCCCATCGCACAAGAAATGTTAGCAGAATTGTTGGAAGAGTGGGCAAATGCTCCAGTCAATGAGTCATTGAACCAGAAACTACTCAGCATTTCAGGATATGTTGTTCCGATAGAATGGACGAGTGATTTATTGCTTACAGAGTTTTTGTTGGTTCCTTATTTTGGGGCATGTATCCATTCACCACCGCCACCTGCAAATCAAATTATTTATGTCGCAATGGAGAATGGGATGAAAAATATTCATTCCATGGATTATATCTCCGTATCTGGAATGTTATTGCTTGAAAAAAATGATGCAACAACTCTAGGTATTTCTAGTTATACTATTTTGCCGAAGGAAATTAAGAGATTATGAGTAATGTTAAATTTGGAGTCATCAAAATCATTTGAACGCTATTTAGAGCTTGCTGATGAAATTAGTCAACAGCATGGCATTCGTTTAACAAAATTACGTAAAATGATCTTTGCATTGTTGTTGCAAGCTGAAGCACCCGTAAAGGCATATGATTTAATTGACAAAATGCGCGAAATGGGAAAATCAATCACACCAACAACCATCTATCGAATTTTAGATTTTTTACTGAGTGAAAAATTAATTCATAAAGTGAATGCATTAAATGCGTATGTCTCTTGTTCTGTAGAACATCAACATGAGCATAGCTCATTAATGGTAATTTGCTCTCAGTGTGAAACAACTGAAGAAATTGATGATGCTGAATTAACCGAAACTATTAATAATAAACTCAATGATTTAGGGGTTGTTCTGCAAGATAATTGCATCGAAATTCAAGGTGTTTGCAAGAAATGTCAAGAATAATTTTTCTAAGCATTATATTTATAAATCTATAAAACTAATTAGCCAATTAACTGATTTAATTATTTGGTTTTTACAATTGCTCATTTAAAAATTATAAACCTGATCATTATTTAAATTTACTTTAATTATAAAAAGTGTTCTTTTAAATTAATTTGTAATGTTTTGTAATGTATATATAATATTAACGAAATAAACATGATTAATTTAATGTAAGAAATTCAATAAAAAATATAATGATTTGGAGAAAATATGAAACGCTATAACTTATCTTTACAATTAGCGATTGCTCTAGCATCATTGCTAGTTTTTCCCATGGCCAATTCGCGTAATTTGAGTGATTTTAAACCAACTCAAGAACCAATTTTGAATACCCCTCAGCCTAAAGCTAATATACAGATGGTACTAGATGATTCATTATCTATGACAACAACAGATGTCTATTTAGCAGAGCATACTTATGGGCAAGGCCTACCAGTATGTAACGTTGATGCAGCTGCTGTTAGATGGGGGAGAGAGCAAGAAAACCAAGGAATGCATAATGCATTTCCTTCCAGAAATAA
>CANRJX010000082.1 GCA_947631095.1 uncultured Wohlfahrtiimonas sp. | reverse complement strand
AAAATCATTGCTTCATTGAATGATGAAGAAACAGCCATTCGAGTTTCAGCAGAACGCGCGTTTAATGCGACTTTAAATGGTGGCTGCCAAGCACCGATCGCTGGTTATGCTGAGCTTACAGAAAATGGCCTTTGGATGCGTGGCTTAGTAGGTAATATCGAAACCAATGAAATTATATTTTCAGAAATCATAGGTGATCCATTAGATGCTCAAAATATAGGACAACGTTTGGCACAAGATTTACTTAATAAGGGTGCTGATGCCTTTTTAAGGAGTATTTATGGCGAAAAAATCTAAGAAAAACACCCAGTTCAACAATAGAAATATTGCAGCGACTAATGACGTTATTGATTTAAATAAAGCTGGAATTCTTATTACTCGACCTAAAGAGCAATCAGGATTTTTAATTCAAGCCATTGAAAAAAACAATGGTGTTGCATTTTCTATCCCATGCATTGAAATACAAGATCCTGTCGACATTGAATTGGCTCAAAAAGAGTGTACTGAAATTGCAAATGAAGCTGATTATTGGGCATTCACAAGCCCAAATTCTGTTGAATATGCTTTAAAATTTGGCATCGACTTCAGTAGCAATAAGCCTTGTATTTCTATTGGCTCTGGCACAACAAAATTGTTAAAACAGCTTACCACTGCAGAAATTATTCAAGGCGATAAACCTTATACGACAGAAAAATTACTCGAAGCATTAGAAACGCTTGATTTATCTAATCAAAAAATCTCTATTTTTAGTGGTGAAGGTGGCAGAAGATTACTTGAGAATGCGATGAATGCTCAAGGGGCTGATGCACATTATGTCGATGTTTATCGTCGCGTTCCTGTAAATAATATTGATATCAGTGAAGCATTGGAATATAGCCAAACGCATCCATTAGTCATCTTTGTCTCTAGCCAAGAAGCTTTTGGCGCTTATCATCAAGTAGCACTAGAACAGGATACAAAAGCATTAGAGCATACATTAATTGTTGCCAGTGAAAGATTGGCAGAATTTGTGACGCAGCTAGGTTATCAAAACATACATATTGCGAAATCTGCCGTCAGTACAGATCTTTGGCAAAAACTCGTAGAAGTTAGTCCAGAGCTAACCTTGTCTAATATAGAACCACATCTAGAGGATTCATTCATGACACAAGAAAACAACAAAGATAATCCAGAAATTTCAGAAGAGCCTATCTCAAATCCTGTAGAGCAAAGCCCTGAACATGGACATCAAAATATAGAACCTGTAACACAACCAGCGGCACATAAAACAAACCATTCTTTATCTTATATTGCAGTTGCTTTAGGCATATTAGGCATTGGTGTTGGTGCATTTGCATTCTTACAGTCTTCTCAAGAAAGCACCAACGCACAAGACATGCAACGCAATTTAACTGAGCAAATCAAACAGCAAAAAGCTGATATCGACTCCTTGACTCAGTCATTAACCACACTTAAAAAATCAGTAGATGCAGAACGTGGTCAATCTTCAGACTTTACAGATTTAGCTGATGCACAGAAGAAAAATCAACAATCTGTATTAGCTTTACAAAATCGTTTAGCAACATTAGATGCATCCATCAATAATCTTCAAGCGGATAATGGCACATCTCTGACGCGTTATAATCAATTAAAAGATCATTTAAATGAGTTTGAAAAGCTGATTACCAATTTAGATCAATCTATTAATCAAATTGGCAAAACTGCTAATGATGTACAAAATGATGCGGTTAAAACTCAAAATCGCTTAACTTCACAATTAGTCGAAATCAATAGCAAAATTGCTTCGTTAACAGCTTTAGAATCTCGCTTGTCAGCTTCGACAGATTTAGATTTACTCAACTTAAGCCAAGCTAAATATTTATTGAGACTGGCAAACTTTAAGCTAATGTTTGAAAGTGATACATCTGAAGCGAGTAAAATTTTAAGCGAAGCAAGCGAGCGTTTGATGGCAACTGCAAATGCAAAATTCAGTGAAACAAATAATCTCATTCAAAGTGAAATTATTAAGCTGAAAAATATTCCAACGATTGACCATGAAGAATATGCAGCTCGCATTCAAAAAATCTCTGAGTTAATTCCATCAATTGACACAAAATCAGATGATATCTTGGGTGACCTAAAAAACACTTTCCATAATGAAATTAGTAATAAACACTCAGCAACTGACCCTGATGCTGCTCCTTGGTATCAAAAAGCTGTTGATAAGATTAAACCAGTATTTATCGTGACCCAAGAACGCACCCCTGCACCTGAACTCATGTCAATTTCAGATGAATCATTGCTGAAACAAAACATGCAACTACAATTAGCAACCGCTCGTTTGGCACTATTACAAAATCAAGCACAAACTTATCAAGAATCATTAAAGGCGGCTCGTTCGTTGTTAACGAATTACTTCAGCCCTAATGATGATAAATACCACCAAGTATTGGCAGCTATTAATGATTTATTGAATCTTAACTTAACGGCTGATGATTTAAACATCACACCAATTTTGAAGTCTTTTGATGCTTCTATGTTGAACTATAGAGGAGAAGGCCTATGATCCGTTTAATCAAAGCTTCTGCCTATTTTTTAATATTATTTGCAATTCCATTATTGCTATATTTTTTAGTTAAAGATGACCCCGGCATGGTGATCGTTAGTGGCCATAATGTAATTACACAGAAAAAATTCACCCTAATGATGACACTTTCAGGTTTCATTTTTGGCGGTCTATTACTTTTTGTCATTACTTATGTAGTCTTACGTTTTTTATTCAAACTTTTAGGTTTACCACAATTTTTAAAGCGTTCTGCTGAAGCTCGCAGTGAAAAAAGTGCTAGCCGTAAAGTTGCACGTGCTGAACTAGCATTATTAGAAAACAAACCAGAACTTGCTGAAGCGCTTCATTTATCAGCAATTAAAAATAGCGCAAACCCGAGTTTTAGTTACATTGGTGCGGCTCGTGCTGCACATATGCAAGGCAAGACTGAACTTAGAGATCAATACTTACGTGCTGTAGAAACATCACATGATCATCACAATCGCTTGCATTCAGGCATTATGATCGGTGAGTTGCTCAATCAATGGGGTGAACATGAAAAAGCACAAAAAGTTTTGGAGCGCACTCGAAAAAGCAAAGGTGATCATCACAGAATTTTATCTGCATTAGCAAAATCTTATGAAAAACAAGGTTTATATGATGAGTTATTGCAGATCATGCCTGTTTTGCATAAATCTTTACCAAAAGATGAGCGTTTAGAAGTTGAGCCTGAGTTATACGTAACCCTGATTGATCATATTGGTAAGAAAAATGAAGGTTATGAACTTAAAGCATTATGGGCGCACATTCCTAACAACATTAAAGTTGTTCCAAGCGTCGTTGTAAATTATGCTGAAAAATTATTATATGCAGGTGAAGTTTCTGAAGCAGAAGAAGCATTGCGTTATTCTTTAAAGAAAAATTGGAATGACTTGGTGATTACCGCTTATGGTCACCTATATAAAGGTGATTTCAATAGCTATATTAAGCATGCAAAAAGCTTTGCTAACCAGCATCCTGACAGTGCCTATGCAGCATTGGCAGTTGCACGCTTATATTACCAAACTAAGCAATTAGAAAGCTCTTTAGAGTATCTACAAAAAGCACTGCAAATTGATGATCAGATCCCTGAGGTTCATCACCTATTGGCAGAAATTTTGTTAGAAAAAGGTGAGTATGAAAGATCTGCCTTAGCCTTTAAAGAAGCAGGCAAACTCTCTTATGCCAAACCTTCTGCCGAATTGTTGCAAGTTGAGGGAGAAGTTTTAGATCATTCCCATGAAGCATTACCCGAAACAATTGACAACGAACAAGCTAAGTAATCATTAATATGGATAAAGCTTGACCTTCTATGAATACATAGAAGGTCATCTTTTTTAAAAGATATGAATAAGCCAACTCTGCAACAACTTTTACATCATCCCTTCCCGATCATTATGGGAATTTTAAATGCGACACCGAACTCTTTTTCTGATGGCGGTGATTTTTTTGATCCTAATATTGCAATCGCTCGTGCACACCAAATGGTAGAAGAAGGCGCGACAATTATTGATATCGGGGCTGAGTCTTCTAATCCTAAAGCTGAATCCATCACATCAAAAGAAGAAATTGCACGCTTAACGCCAATCGTCAAATCATTAACCAAAGATCTTAATGCTTTAATTTCTATAGACACATATCATCCTGAAACCATGGAAGCAATGATCGCTTTAGGCGTTGATATTATCAATGACATCAATGGTTTTAGAAGCAATGATTCGATCAATGCCGTCAAAAACAGCAATGTAGACTTGGTTGTCATGCATTTAGATAATCCGATTGAAAAGATGCATGTCGAAACAAAACATGATGATATTACCCAAAGCATTATTGATTTTTTTATCGAACGTACTGAAACATTTTTAAAGGCAGGGATTGATTCCCAGCGAATCATTATGGACCCCGGTTTTGGCTTCGGTAAAACTATAGAGGAACAAATTGAACTTCTGCAAAAATTAGAGCGCTTATCTGCCCTACCTTATCCATTATTAATCGGCTTATCTCGCAAACGTTTAATCGGACATTTAACCAACGTAGATATTGCCAAAAATCGTACAATTGGCAATATTGCCTCTGAGCTTTGGTGTCTACAAAAAGGCGCAAAAATATTCCGCGTTCATGATGTAAAATCAACATACGAAGCATTCCTATTCTGGCAAAAACTCTCTTCTTAATTATTAAAATATGATCGAATTTAATCAAATCACTCTCCGCGTTGGCACCAAAGTTTTAATCGAAGATTTTTCTACGCAAATTCATAACAAAATGCATGTTGGGCTTGTGGGCAAAAATGGTACAGGCAAAACTTCCTTATTTAATATGATTTTGGGGAATTATGAGTCTGATAAAGGCTCTATGCACATCCAGCCACACTTACAAATTGCTCACGTTGAACAAGAAATCACAAATATTGATCAATCTGCTTTTGATTATGTTTTATCTGGTGATACAGAGCTTATAACACTGCGTAATGCAGAGCTAATTGCCTTAGAAAAAAATGATGGATTAGAAATTAGTAGAATTCACCAAGAGCTCGATCGCATTGATGGTTATCGTGCTGACAGTCGTGCCTCCGCACTCTTAATGGGGCTTGGATTTGATCATAATGACATCACAAAATCAGTGAAAAATTTCTCTGGTGGTTGGCGCATGCGCTTGAATATTGCAAAAGCGCTGATGTGCCGCTCTGATATTTTATTACTCGATGAACCCACAAACCACTTGGACTTTGAAACAGTTGTTTGGTTAGAAAACTGGCTCAAAAGCTATCAAGGCATTTTAATCATTATTTCTCATGATAAAGAGTTTTTAAATCACACTTGCAACTATATTTTGCACTTAGAAAATCAGCGCGCTATTTTATATAAAGGCGGTTATGATGACTTCCAACGTTTACGAGCTGAAAAATTAGCATTGCAGCAAGCAATGTATGAAAAAAATGAGAAAACTAAAGCTCATCTAGAAAATTTTATCCGCCGTTTTGGGGCAAAAGCAACAAAAGCTAAACAAGCACAGAGCCGCGTGAAGGCACTTTCTAAGTTAGCAGACATTGCACCAATTGTTGCCACCAATGAGTTTCATTTTTCTTTCTTAACACCTGATAGAATTCCTGATCCTTTATTAACCTTTGATAATGTAAGTATTGGTTACGAGCCAGGCAAGCCAATTTTAGAAAAAATTCAAATGACATTAACACCTGATACTCGATTGGGTTTACTCGGTAAAAACGGGGAAGGTAAATCAACCTTAATTAAAGCGATCGCTGGCGAGCTGAATATTGAAAAAGGTGATTACACTGCATCTGAATTCTTAAAAATTGGCTATTTTGCCCAACACCAGCTTGAATATTTAACCATCACTGAATCGCCTATGTGGCACATTCAATCGCTAGATCCATTAGTTAGCACGCAAGACATTCGTAATTTTTTGGGTCGTTTTGATTTTCATGGCGAAAAAGCCTTAGAAAGCATTGAACGTTTTTCTGGCGGTGAAAAAGCACGCTTAGCACTAGCCATGATCGTTTATCAAAAACCAAATCTATTGCTCCTCGACGAACCTACAAACCATTTAGATTTAGAAATGCGCGAAGCAATTGCTATGGCGCTTCAAGAATTTGAAGGTGGTGTAGTCATCGTATCGCATGATGCTTCTTTACTAGAAATGTGTTGTGATCAATTTGCCATTGTCAGCAATCATCGTTTTGAATTATATGATGGTGACTTAGAGAGTTATCGCGCCTTGGTTTCAGATGCTCGCTCTGCTTCTAAAGAGTCAAATAAAGTAGCATCAAATAATGTAACTAATAATGATGCTCCAAAACTAGATTTTAATGAACGTAAAAATTTAAACTCTCGCTTAAAAAAACTTGAGCGCGATATTGAAAAATTTGAAAAAGAAATTCCAAAGATTGAAGAGAAAATTCAGAAATTGGACGAAATTTTAGGGGATAGCGATACTTATACTTCTAAATCCCATGCTGAAATTCAAAAGCTGAATGATCAAAAAGATCAATTGAATAATGATCTAGCTAATATTGAGGAATCTTGGTTAATGGCCAATGATGAAATTGAAAACATTCAACAGCAACTCGCAATATAGGAGATTCGCATGTTTAAAAATAAAGCTTTCTTTGCACGTTTATTTCGTCTTTTAGGTGCAGCATTAGTGTTGAGTGCTGGCTACTTTGTCTATATGGACACAAAACTTCAATATACAAGCGCAACAATCATTAGTTACGACCAAGATTTTCCTCTCATCCGATTTTCACCAGCTCCAAATGAGCAAATTACGTATAAAATGACCTCGACATTTAATGAAGCAAAGTATCCTGTCAATAGCATGTTACCCATTCGTTTTCCAACTGGGGATTATGGCAAATTAGAATATGTATCGCCTTTGCTACAATGGGCATTTTATATTGTATTATTTATCGGATTAATCATATTTTTTATCGGCGCAGTCTTAACCATACAAGTACGTAAAACAACTAAAAAATAAACTAGGAGCCACTATGAGTGAATTAAAAAACGACCAAGCGATCATTGCTCAAGAAGAACACACTTTAGAAAAAATGCCGATTGATCATGAAAAAGTGAACGCAATTGCAACAACTATCAACATCAATGATCCAACTGCATTTTTGGCTTATGGCTCTAAACCTATGGCTGAAATCGCAAAATTTTCAGATACATTATTAAGCCGTATAAAAACAAAAGATGCAGGTGAAGTTGGTGGACAATTATCTGATCTTGTTTTAAAAATTCGTGAATATGACCCTTTCACATTGGAAGAAAAATCAAGTGGCTTTTTAACGAGTCTTCCTGTGATTGGTGGATTATTTAGACGCGCTGAAAAAGCAAAAATTGATCATACAACTTTAACGTCTCAAGTCGATATCATCGCAAGCCATTTAGACAACTCAATGGTTAAATTGCTAAGAGATAATGAGCAACTGGCACAGTTGTACGATAAAAACTTAGATTATTATCGTGAGCTTGAGCTCTATATCGAAGCTGGTAAACAATATTTAACACAAATTCGCACAGTGGAATTGCCTGCATTAGAAGCAAAAGCTACAGCATCACAAGATATGTTAGATGCTCAATCTGTTAAAGACTTACTAGAAAACATTAATCGTTTTGAGCGTCGTTTACATGATTTAGAGCTGTCTAAAATGATTGCTTTACAAACCGCACCACAAATTCGCATCATTCAAAGCAATAACCAACAATTGGCAGAAAAAATCCAAGGCAGTATCTTTTCGACATTACCTGTGTGGAAAAGCCAAATTGTGCTCTCTCTTTCGCTTCAAGAGCAAGAAAAGGCCGCAAAATTACAAAAAGATGTCTCAGATACTACCAATCAATTGTTGCGTAAAAATGCAGAGATGCTGCAACAAAATAGCATTCAAACTGCGCGTGAAGTCGAGCGTTCTATTGTAGATATTGAAACAATTCGTGATGTGCAAAATCGCCTTGTGAATACCATTGAAGAGACTATGAAAATAGCTGTAGAAGCTCGTGAGAAACGTAAGGCTGTCGAAATTGAACTCGGACAAATGGAAAATAATTTACGTGAGCGTATCTCTGACGCTGTCAACAAATACCAATAATTTCCTAAAAGCATGGATAAAATGATGGATTACAGCGAAAAAAATCTGCCCTTTCAAAAACAGCCCTCTTATAAAGAAGAAGCTAATGTAAAAAAAGAGCACATCGAAATCGAAGAGATAGATTTTGGTACTGCATTCATTAAAGGCGCTAAAACAACTGCTAAACGCATGCTATTTCATTTTAAGGCAATCGCTGGTGGTTTAACGGCACAAATATTAAAACTATTTGTGCCCAGTACAATTGACCCATTTTATGGTGCGACATTTTTATGCTCATACATTGGCATTGTGATGTTATTTCCGCTCAGAAAAAATTACTTTGCCACATCGTTAGGGCTTTTAACTACCCTACTTTTGGTGATTGTAGGCATGTGGCCAATCGCCCTATTGTTCGGTGGCTTCATGACAATGCTGCTTGATTTAGTTGAGCAAAAAAATGAAAACTCAGGTTTTTGGTTCACAATTCCATTTTCATTATTGGCAATTTCATACGCAAATATCCAAATGCCTGAAACCATTTTTTCAGCGCTCCCACTATGGACATACATCATTCTTGCGATTCTCTTGGCAATTGGTCTTATACGTCCTAGAGCTCTTCGTCATCAAGCCAATTTATTATTGATGCCAAGTGCTGAAAAAAAAATATATTTAGCCAATATCGCAAAACAAGAGAACATGAAACTAAAAGCTCAAAAAGCAGCAGAAGAACAAAAATCTTATGCTATTTTTGCAAGGCATATTGAAGTATTACGATTAATTGAAGAGGAAAATAAAAAGCTTCCGGATAATCTATCCACAGTGATTGATCAAATTGGTCATCAATCCATCAGCATTCTAAATTTAATGCAGGCTGATCCAAGAGATGTCATTGCTGGTGGGCAGTTTTTAAACCGCTATTTACCTTTAATTCATCAATCCATTGTGCG
>CANRJX010000081.1 GCA_947631095.1 uncultured Wohlfahrtiimonas sp. | reverse complement strand
ACCCGTTATTTTTGTCCTTGTGGATTAGATGAGACAGTAGAATCTTCTATTCAGAAAATTTGTGAAGAAGCATTTCATGCTATTTCTGGAAAAGGTTGGGGGCGTGTTGATTTAGTTTTGGATGAAGAAGGAAGGCCTTGGCTATTAGAAGTTAATATGTCACCAGGTATGACTGGACATTCATTGGTTCCAATGGCAGCTAAAGCAATAGGTGTTGATTATGACGCACTTTGTGTTGAAATTTTAAAAACATCGTTGTAGGTCTTAATGAAACAAGCGAAGCCAATATCGGTTAAAAGTAGAAAAAAAGCTAAAAAAGATGATGAAGCTACTATCGTCACTAGCTGGACACGTCGTAGAAAGAGAGGGGTGCGCCCTAAAAAACCATTTAACTGGAAACAATTTTTTGGCCAGTTTTGGCACTACACAAAATTTACTTTTATCACATTGGCTTTGATTTTATGTGTTTCATCACCGTATACCATCTGGTTATATTTAAGTACCAATAATATTTTTCAGATCCAAAAGGTTCAAATACATTCTAATGAAAAATACTTAGTGGGTCAGCGAAAAGATAATATTATCAATGAGTTGATTGGGAGAAATTTTGTTAGTTATAATTTAGATGATTATAGGCAGGCGCTTTTAAATAATCCTTGGGTTAAAAATGCTGAAGTATCAAGACGTTGGCCTGATGAAATCGACATTATGATAGAAGAACGTCGACCAATAGCTATTTGGAATGATCTTTATCTAATTGAGTCGGATGGGGCGATTTTTGAGCCTGATCTAATGCCCTCAGATATTGTGATAAGTTTGCAAGGTAATGTTGAGCAAAAAGAAAAAGTTCTAGCGGGAATGAGAACTGCTCAAGCTACTATTCAAACTGTAGGGTTGAATGTAGAAAAAATTATCTTAGATTATCGAGGCGCTTGGATAATTGTTTTGGAAAATGATGTAGAATTGTATCTCGGTTCTATGTTTTTTGAAGAGAGACTTCAAAGATTTGTTATGCACTATCCTTCTTCTATCCAATCAAAAATGGATAATATTGTCGCGATAGATTTTAGGTATGATCATGGATATGCTTTAAAGTGGAAACGGTAAAGGATTATGGCAAATAATAATCAAGTAGCAGAAGATAAAGATTTGGGCTTAGTTGTCGGGTTAGATATCGGGACAAGTAAAATTCTTGCTGTCGTTGCTGAAGTAAACGAAGATCAGATTATTGTTAGAGGCTTAAGCTCTCAGAAGACTTATGGTGTATCTGTCGGTACAATTTCAGATATTGAACAGGTTTCGATTGCAATTAAAAAAGCCATTCAATCATTAGAAGAGCAAGGTAAATGTGAAGTTTTCTCATTATCTGCATCTGTGACTGGCGAGCATATCGAGTGTTATGAGTCTGCTGGAATGGTGCCCATTAATCGTAAAGAAGTCACATACAAAGATAAAGAAGAAGTATTGAAAAATGCTCGAGATTTATCCATTCCTCAAGGCAGTGAAGTGATCCATGTTATTCCTCAAGAATATGAAATAGATAAGCAAAAAGGAATTACCAATCCTATTGGAATGACAGGAATTCGTTTGGATGTTAAAGCTTTGGTTGTGACAGCATCATTAAATGTGCTTAACAATACAAGAAAATGTATTGAAAAATCGAGTTTTGGTGTGGATAATTTTGTTTTTCAAGGCATTGCATCAGCTTTGGCAGTATTGACTGAAGATGAGAAACGATTGGGTGTATGCTTGGTTGATATCGGTAGTGGTACTGTTGACTTGGCGATTTATGTTAATGGATCATTGATGGATGTGTTTAGCATTCCATTTGCAGGTGATCGAGTAACTATGGATATTGCAGCTATAATGCATATGAGTACTGATGTTGCTGAGAATTTTAAAGTTAAATTTGGTTCGTGCCGTTCTGATATGGTTCCACATGGTGAAATGGTTGAATTGCCAATGCATCATACCGTTAAAAAAATATCAAGATTAGAATTGTCTAGCATTATTGAAGCGCGTTATGACGATTTCTTTAGATTGATTCGTCAGGAGCTTAAAAGAAATTATTATGATCATAAGCTAGGCGCGGGTTTTGTATTTACTGGAGGTGGTTCTTTAGTACAACATATTGAGGAAGCGGCAGAAGATTATTTTGATTTACCTGCCAGAGTTGGCTTTGTAAAAAATGCTCAAGTTGGTAGAGAATTGGCTGATCAAAATATTGACATCCGTGACCCTAGATATGCTAATGTTATAGGGTTATTGAAAACTCAGCAGGAGTTTTATTTGCACAGTCAGAGAAGAGAAAGTGAAGAGCCTAAAGCTACATTTTTTCAAAAGCTTAAGAAAGGATTAAAGCATTATTTTTAATATTTTAGAATAATTTGCTATAATGTCATGAATTTTATTTTTTTATGGGGTTTTATAGATGCCAGTTTTTGAATTACACCAAGATTTTGATGACCAAAAACCAATTATAAAAATTATTGGTGTCGGTGGCGCTGGTGGCAATGCTGTAACTCATATGGTAGATTCCGGATTAAAGGGTGTTACCTTTTTATCCGCAAATACAGATTCTCAAGCACTTAAAAAGTCTAAAGCAGAGATTATGATCCAGCTTGGATCATCTTTGACTAAAGGTTTAGGTGCTGGTGCAAACCCAGAAATTGGTCGTCAAGCTGCTTTAGAAGATAAAGAAAGAATTAAAGAGGCTCTTGATGGTGCGAATATGGTGTTTGTTGCAGCAGGAATGGGCGGTGGTACAGGAACTGGTGCCGCGCCAGTGATTGCTGAAACAGCAAGAGAGATGGGGATTTTGACAGTAGCTGTTGTTTCTAGGCCATTTAGTTTTGAAGGTAAAAAACGTGAAAATGCAGCTAATGCAGGTTTGAAAATTTTAGCTGATCACGTTGACTCTTTAATCACTATTCCAAATGAAAGGCTGCTTACAGTATTAGGTAAAACAGCTAGTTTGGTTGAAGCTTTTGCTGCTGCTAATAATGTTTTATACAATGCAGTACAAGGTATTTCTGAAAGTATTATTAAACCAGGCTTGATTAACCTTGATTTTAATGATGTTAAGACTGTAATGAGTCAGCAAGGTATGGCAATGATGGGCGTTGGTTCTGCTTCTGGTGATAATAGAGCTCGTGAAGCGACTCAGGAAGCAATTGCATCTCCATTGTTAGATAATATTAATTTAGCCGGTGCTAAAGGTATTCTTGTTAATATTACCGGTGGCGCAGGTCTTTCTATTGGTGAGTATCATGAAGTTGGTCAAATGATCAGCGAATATGCATCAGAAGATGCAACGGTTATCATTGGTACAGCAATAGAAGAAGAATTGGGTGATGAGTTGCGCGTAACAATCATTGCAACTGGTTTAGATGCGCCTAGAGATGTTAATACTGCTTCAACATCTCGTCGTAGGGTAAAAAATGACGACTATGAATACGATGAAGTCAGAAAACCAGAGCGTCGTGTTTCTCAACAAGATAAATTGTTCGGAGACATTTTAGATATTCCAGCATTTTTAAGAAAGCAATCAGATTAATGATTAAACAAAGAACTTTAAAAGAAAAAATATCCACTGTAGGGATAGGATTGCACTCAGGTAAGAAAGTCTCTCTGAGTCTTTCTCCTATGCCTATTGATTATGGAATAAAATTTAAACGTAGCGACATTGTTGGTAGTACAGCATTTACAGTTTCAGCTGAAGGTGTTATCGATACGATGCTTGCAACTAAAATTGCAAGTAGCCCAGAGTCTGTAGAAACAGTATCAACTGTTGAGCACTTGATGGCTGCTTTGGCCGCTTTTGGTGTTGATAATGTATTGATAGAGGTGAGTGCACCTGAAATTCCTATTATGGATGGTAGTTCTGCGCCTTTTGTATATCTACTACAATCGGCTGGGATCGTTGATCAGGATGCGCCGAAAAAATTCATTAAAATTAAGAAATCTGTAGTTGTACAAGAAGATGATAAAGTCGCTAAGTTAGAGCCTTATAATGGGTTTGCTTTAGACTTTACGATTAATTTTGATCATCCTGTTTTAAGCCGTACAGCTGATCATGTAGATTGTGATTTTTCTACCAAAGTATTTATTGAAGAGTTCTCTAGAGCAAGAACATTTGGTTTTATGAGGGACTTTGAAAGAATGCGTGAATTTAATTTGGGCCTCGGCGGTAGTTTAGAAAATGCTATTGTTGTAGATGATTATCGCATCTTAAATGAAGGTGGTTTACGCTACCCTGATGAATTTGTTCGTCATAAATTATTGGATGCTGTAGGCGATCTATATCAATTAGGTTTTCCAATTATAGGCAAATTTGTTGGTTATAAAGCAGGGCATAGATTGAACAATTTATTAATTCGTGAATTAATGAAGCGTCCAGATGCTTATGAATGGGTAACTTGCGAAGAAGAAGAGTTTTCAATTTTCACTCAATTCGCATTGCCAACTTTCATACACGCTTAAATATTTTCTTTTTCTAATTTTTATAGTAGAATTAGACGTTATCTTTTGTGCTTCTAATGTATCGTGTCTCTATATTTTAAAAGAAGTGCTGTGTTATTCAATTATTTATATTTTTAGGATTTTTATTTTATGGTTACAATTCGTTTGGCACGTGGTGGATCTAAGAAGCGCCCTTTCTATCAAGTAGTAGCTGCAGATAGCAGAAATGTAGCAACAGGTCGTTATATCGAGCGTTTAGGTTTCTTTAATCCTATCGCAGCAGGCCAAGAAGAGCGTATTCGTGTTGATTTAGATCGCTATAACTACTGGATCGGCGTTGGTGCACAACCTACAGATCGTGTTAAGCAAGTAATTAATGAGTTAAAAAGAAAAGCTCAGTAATCTTTAATCGATTATAGAAATACCTCATTCTTTGCGAGTGAGGTTTTTTTTTGAAGGCATTTTATATGGATACAAGCAACAAAATAGTAGTTGGTAAAATCAATGGCTTTCATGGATTGAAGGGCTATGTCAAAATTTTTTCTGAAACTCGTCCAAGAGATGCAATTTTTGGATATGACCATTTTTTCATATTTAGAGAAAATGTATGGAAAAAATTAGAAGTTGAAGACTCTGGTTATGCTGGAAAAAGTTTGGTATTAAAGTTTAAAAACTTGATGGATCGTACATCTGTTGAATCTTACCACGGATTGGAACTGTTTATTGATCATGATCAACTAGAAGATCTTGATGAAGGTGAATATTATTGGGCTGATTTAATCGGTTTATCTGTAGTGAATCAGCAAGGTTTTGTATTCGGTGAAGTTAAAGAGTTCATTGAAACAGGAGCCAATGATGTGATGGTTGTAAAGAAAAGTGGCCAAGAATGTTTAATTCCTTTTACAGTTGGTCATGCTGTGATTAATGTAAATTTAGAAGCGAAAGAAATTTTAGTTGATTGGGATGAAGATGATATTTGATGTCATCACTCTATTTCCTGAGATTATAGAAAATTATTGTGAGCTTGGCGTTGTGGGCCGTGCTCACCAAAAAGGCAGCATTAAAACTCAATGTTGGAATCCTAGGAAATATACCACTGATATTCATCATACCGTAGATGATCGTCCATATGGTGGTGGTCCCGGAATGGTTATGAAATATCAACCTTTAAAAGATGCATTTGATGACATTACACAAATGCGTGAAAATAGAGGTTATCGTATTTATTTGTCGCCGAGAGGCAAGGTCTTGGATCAATCTATTGTTCGAGAGCTACAAATACAATCGCACATCGTTCTTTTATGTGGCCGTTATGAGGGGGTTGACGAGCGTATCATTGACAGTGAGATAGATTTAGAGCTTTCAGTTGGTGATTATGTGCTCTCGGGTGGCGAATTAGCTGCAAATATTGTAATAGATTCTGTTTCTCGCTTATTGCCTGATGTTTTGTCAAATCATGAGTCATTTGAGCAAGATTCTTTTAGCGATGGTTTGTTGGATTGCCCACATTATACAAGGCCTGAAGAAATCAATGGTATGCGAGTTCCAGATGTTTTATTGTCTGGAAATCACAAGAAGATTGCTGAATGGCGACAACAAAAGTCATTGTCTGATACTTTAGCGCGCAGACCAGATTTGATTAATAAAATGTAATCAATTAAATTTCTATACGTAATAAGTCTTGAGCTATATGACTTTCTGGGAATATGGCTCTGCACTCTTCAACCAGTTTATCTTGATCATCTTTGCTGAAATATCTCGCACTGATGTGTGTAAAATACAGAGTTTTCACTTCTGCTTCTTTGGCGATGTTCGCGGCTTGTTTGCTCGTGGAGTGCGCTCTTTCTAATGCCAATGCTTCAAATTCTTGAGAATATGTCGCTTCATGCACAATAAAATCAGCATTTTTTGCAATTGTCACACCATTTTGACAAGGATAAGTATCGCCAAAAATTACAACAGTTTTACCTTTTTGTGGATTTTTTAAATAGTCTTTAGGATTTAAAATTTCTCCATTCTCTAATGTAACAATCTGCTGATTTTTTAATTGTTGGTAGACTGTGTGATCATGCACACCAATTTTATGAAGCGCATTTACATCCAATGTGCCGATAGAGTCTTTCTCTTCAATACGATAAGCAAAAGATTGTACTCGATGTTGTAATTCTATTGCTGTGACTTTAAATGAATCATCTTCAAAAACTAAAAATGGGATCTCAGGATTATTATTAGGCTCCAACTCGATAATTTCGAAAGGAAACATCATAAAAGACTCTGTGATTTCTATTACAGTGTCTAATATTTTTTTAATGCCTTTTGGACCATAAAGTGTCAATGGAGCTTTGCTGTTGCTCATAGAACGACTGGTTAAAAAGCCAAATAATCCAAATATGTGATCACCATGTAAGTGTGTGATGAAGATTTTTGAAATTTTCGCTAACGTAATATTTGGCAGTGTTGAATGTTCTTTCGACTCTTTGCGTTGTAAGCGCTGAATTTGATGAACAGTTGCTTCACCACAATCAAACATCCACATTTCTTGTCGTTCTTTTGTTAAGTCCAATACAGAGCTTGTGACGTTGCGTTGTAGCGATGGCTTGCCAGCACCTGTTCCTAAGAAAGTGATATTCATTGTATCTTTTCCTAATAAATTTATTGGATGAGTATAGCAGATTTAAAATCTCCGTGTTGATTGAGGAAGTGAGGAATTCTCTATATAGTGATGCGTTTTCCAATTGGGTTTATAGATACAATTATGGCTAAGCAAAAAATATCTCAAAGAGACATTAATCGATTAATTAAGCAGTTTCAAAGAAGACCATTGCAAACAATAATGTTTCTTTTATTTGCGTTGGTTGCTTCATTTTTTGGTGGCAAAACCATCATAGAGCAAAAAAGCTCTAGAGATGTGCAGACATTTGCGAAAGCTAAAACAGAGTTAATAGATATTTATAAAAATAATCCTGAGATTGAAGAGTTTTACTGTGGTTGTGATTTTAAGTTTGTAGAGCGTAAAAGTGAAATAGATTTCAAAAGTTGTGGCTATGAAGTTCGTAAAAATGAAGAGCGTGCAAAGCGTATTGAATGGGAGCATGTAATGCCTGCGCATAATTTTGGCAAACAACTTCAGTGTTGGAAAGAGGGTGGGCGTAAGAATTGTGGAGGAATTGCAAAGTTTGATGTAATGGAGGGTGATATGCATAATCTCCAGCCTTCAATTGGCGAAGTTAATGGGGATCGTTCCAACTTTAGATTTAGTGATTTTACAAAGAAATTTGATCAATATGGTCGCTGTGAATTTGCTGTAGATTTTAAAAGACGCCAAGTGCAACCAAGAAAAGAAGTGAAGGGAGTGATCGCACGAACTTATCTCTACATGGAATCTCGCTATGGAATTGTTATTGCATCTCAAGAAAAAAAATTGATGAATGAATGGAATCGTTTATACCCACCGAAAAAATGGGAATGCCAACGAAATCAAATTATTGCGAAACGACAAGGTAATGATAATCCATTCATTACTCAACAATGTCAGGGCTAATTATATTAAATAATTAATTTATTAATGGACATATATAAAAAGATGTGAATAATAATCATTTACATTTGTGTTTAATTATTCATTGATAAGGTTTTTTATATGCGTAAATTATTATTAGCAGTATTGGTTTCATCATTGAGCTTCAATATGGCTGCGGCTGATACAAAAGGTGTTGTGATGGATTTTGGTGCATTAGACACTATTGATGCATTAGGTGCAGGCAATACGGTTGTGGCTTTACCTGTGAAAAATGCACCTGAATATTTATCACAATATACGACCGATCAATATCAATCTACAGGTGGAATGAAAGAGCCAAACATTGAATTAATTCGTGAAATTAAACCTGATTACATTATCACTTCAGGGCGTCAAGGCCAGTTTGTTGAAGAGTTGAAAACAATCGCGCCTGTGACACAATTTTTGAGTACAGAAGAGAAGATTGGCTCAGAAACATATTTAGATGGTGTTAAAAACAACATTGTGAATGTTGGTAAGGTTGTTGGTAAAGAATCTGAGGCTGAAGTTGCTTGGGGTAAATTAGATGCAAAAATTAAAGATGCATTTGCTAAAAACTCTGCATCACCTAAAAAAGCAGTCGTGGTTTTGCATAATAATGGCAACTTAGGCATTTCTAATAATAGTAATTATGCAAAAACAGTGCATGAGGTTGCGGGTGTGAAGCGCGCAGATGAAAAAACTTATGAAGGCAGAATGCCGGCAGATGCAAAATATTTTGCAGAGACTAATCCTGATGTGATTTTTGTCGTTGATAGAAGTGCTGCGATTGGTGCAGAGCCTATGGTTGCAGACTTTTTCAGTACTGGTGAGTACGCAGATATTCAAGAAATTAAAGACGCTAAAGTTGTAGTTTTAACACCTAAATTATGGTATTTATCAGGTCATGGCCTACAAAGCTTGGAGTTGCAGGTGGATGAAGTGACAAAAGGTATTGAATAAATTTTTTAGATTATAAAAAGCCACTTTTGAAAAGTGGCTTTTTTTATTGTTTAGAATTAATAAATAATTAAAATCCTTCTGCACCAATTTCTTTAAATGCTTCTGCCGTTAAGTTTCTCGGTTGATCATCTTGGATCACAATATTGTCTTC
>CANRJX010000080.1 GCA_947631095.1 uncultured Wohlfahrtiimonas sp. | reverse complement strand
GTATACCATTTAAAATTAAATTGCATATTTTTTGCAAGATCTTAGATAAAAATATCTATTGCACCAGCACCTTCTCGAATCACTTCAGGTATTCCTGACGTTAAATCAATTACCGTAGTTGCCGAATGGCTACAATCACCAGCATCGATTATAGCATCAACTCGCTTTTCTAACAGTTCTTCTATCTGATATATTTCACGTAAATCTTCAGCAGAATAATTTGGCAAAGTAACTGTTGTAGATAAAAATGGCTCATCCAAAACATCTAATAGAGCACGAGTGATTTTATGATCAGGCACACGAAGACCTATTGTTTTACGTTTCGGCGTCAATAATTTCTTTGGGATATCTTTAGAACCTTTCAAAATAAAAGTATACGGCCCTGGCAAAACAGCACGCAACAAACGATATTGACTATTATCTACCATCGCATAAGTTGCCAATTCAGATAAATCTCTGCACACCAAAGAGAAAAAATGCGTATCATCCACTTCTCTAATGCGACGAATGCGTTCCATTCCCTGCTGATTACCAATCATGCAGCAAAAACTGTAACTCGAATCCGTAGGATAAACCAATATTCCACCTGATTGCAAAATCTCAACAGCTTGTTTAATCATGCGCTCTTGTGGGTTTTCGGGGTGAATATATAAAATCATAAAAACCTCTGCCAATTTAATGCAAGCCATTGCAATGCTATGATCGTAGAAGCTGTTTCTATTTCACCTTCAATCAACATCTTCATCGCAGCTTCACGAGAAACAACAAAAGCTTCAATGTCTTCATGCTCCTCTGGCAAACCAAAATAACCACCTGCATCAGATAAATCAGTTAATGCTAAAAAGAGATGCAGCTTTTCATTACTGCCACCAATCGACGTAAAAAAATCACAGATAGAAATTAAATTACTAATACTCAAACCTGCTTCTTCTTTCGCTTCTCTTTCGGCAACATTGATAATAGGCTCATCTATTTTATCAACTAGACCTGCAATTAACTCAATCATCCATGGTGTTTCTGACTTACCAGCAGATGCTATACGCAATTGCCTAGTTAATAGGATGGTATCGGCAATTGGATCATAAGGCAAAACAGCTACAGCATCTAATCTTACGACAACTTCTCGACGCACATCATGAATCATTTCACCTAAAAATGTCGGATGATCAAAAATAATCTCATCCACTTTATAAAAGCCATCAAACTTTCGTGTATGGCTTTTGATTTTGATTTTTTGTACGTCAGGATAAGTCATAGTTTAAATACCATATTGATCGCGATACTTTTTCATATTTTGCAATGTTTCTACATTATCACCTGAAGCTTCTAAATATTGAATTAAGTCACTCATTGTAATCAATGAACATACTGTCAAACCATAGTTTTTACGCATTTCTTGTACCGCAGATAATTCTGTTTGACCTCTTTCTTCACGATCAAGCATGAGTACAACACAACTGGCTTTAGCATTTGATTGCTTAATCAATTCAAGTGATTCTCTAATCGCCGTACCTGCTGTCATCACATCATCGATTAATAAAATTTCACCTTGCAAAGCTGATCCAACAATCATTCCACCTTCGCCATGAGCTTTTGCTTCTTTACGATTAAAGCTCCATGGATAATTCTTACCATACTTATTATATAGAGATGCAACAGTGCTTGAGACTAATGGGATGCCTTTGTAAGCAGGGCCAAACATCATATCGAATGAAAGATTATTTTCTTCAATCATCTCAGCATAAAACTCACCTAATTTTGCTAAAGCTTCACCTGTATTAAAAGCGCCTGCATTAAAAAAATATGGGCTCACGCGACCTGATTTTAATGTAAATTGCCCAAACTTTAATGCTTCATACTGAATGGCTAGTTCGATAAAAGCTTTCTGATGATCCTTCATACTCTTTCCTAAAATTTCAATCTGACAAAAAATATACGAAAAAAAAGCCATGTTAACATGGCTTATAAATTTATATGCAAATTAACGCCCCCAAGTTCTCACTTGTCCGCTGTCAATATGCACAAAATTAGAACGACTATAATAACCAACACCACCAGCTTTCAATGATAAAGCTGCACGCTTAATATTAGATACTGCAACACCCGGCATTCTAATATCTATAGCTCTACCACGCATATGGAAACTGTCCTTAGCTACGCCACGTTGCTGACGGCTCAACATAGAGTTTGTTTGCGGAGAACGATAACCACTTAACGCATGTGTTGGTTTATGATAATCGAGTTGTAAACGCAGAGCATACAATTGATCTAATACATGTGGGTCATATAACTTTGCTGTTTTTGTACGACGATCACGCAATGCCCAAGAAATTTCATCTAAAGACTCACGAATATAACCTTCACCTGGAATCCAATATATAATTCTAGTTGTTTCACCTAAAGCTGGTGTATAGATTCTCAGTTCTCTTTCTTTTGTGACAGCTTCTTTAGCTAAAGCTGGTTGCATAGCAAATACACCCATTAATGATGTTGCTGCAATTGCACCACTTGCTAACTTTAATAAATTTCTACGATTTTCACAAACAAGGTCATTGTGGGCAGAAATATATTGTTCAAAAGATACTACATCATCAACCACTTCTATAACGCCCGATTGATTTTCTTCGAGAGTATTCATACTACCTCTTCTTTTAATTTTAAAACGCTAATCTATTGATTTACAATAAATTAATTGGAAATGGGTAAAATAAATTTTCTTAAAAATTCAATACAATAGAGAGGATTCTAACGATAACTCATGATACATGCAAGAAAAAAATCAAAACCTCGCATTTAGCATTAAGCTTATTGTTGTATGTTAGAATTGCAACTCTTTATTTAAGCCTTACGTTTGGAAGATTACAAAGCTATGGATGATCAGCAAATTCAACACCTAAAGATACCTCCTCATTCAATTGAAGCCGAACAAGCGCTTTTAGGCGCTCTACTTTATGATACAGAAGGCTGGCAGCGCATTGATGGAAAATTAAATCCTATAGACTTCTATAGAGGTGATCATCGCCAAATTTTTATTGCAATTCAGCATTTAGCTGAAAGTGGTAAACCAATCGATATCTTAACGGTCGCAGATCATCTAGAACAACAAAATAAGCTGGATGAAGCAGGCGGTAGACCTTATTTAGCAATGCTTGCCTCAGAGACTACTGGCGCAACGAATATTACTGCCTATGCAGACATTATTCGCGAACGTTCTATTGTAAGACAATTGATTGGTGCTGGCTCTAAAATTGTTGACTCTGGATTTAATCCAGAAGGTAAAACATCTGCCGAATTGCTAGAAGATGCTGAAAAAAGTGTTTTTGCAATTGCAGAACAAGGCACAAAAGCCGGTGAAGGCCTATTAGACATCAATACTGTTTTACAAGCTTCTCTTCAACGATTGGATGAACTTGGCAAAATTGAAGATGGCATCACAGGCGCACCAACCGGCTGGACAGAGTTCGACAACATGACATCAGGCTTACAAAATGGAGATATGATTGTTGTCGCAGGTCGTCCTTCAATGGGTAAAACAACTTTCGCAATGAATATTGTTGAAGCTGTTGCGCTTTATACCAAAAAGCCAATCGCAGTATTTAGTATGGAAATGCCAGCCGAACAGCTTGTAATTCGTATGTTCTCTTCATTGGGTCGCATCGAACAAACCAACCTTCGCAAAGGTAAATTAGACACCCATGAAATGCAGCGTTTAGTGAGCGCAACAAAACAATTAAACCAAACAAAAATATTTATTGATGATGCAGGTGGACTGAGCCCTTCTGAAATGCGTGCTCGTGCTCGTCGTTTAAAAAGAGATGAAAAAGGGCTTGGATTAATCATGGTGGATTACCTCCAATTAATGAAAGTACCGGGCCTAGGGGATCAGCGTGTTGCAGAGGTTTCTGAAATTTCACGATCTTTAAAACTAATGGCGCGTGAACTAGAAGTTCCTGTTATTGTATTATCACAGCTTAACCGAAGCTTAGAACAACGTCCAAATAAACGACCAATTATGAGTGACTTACGAGAATCTGGGGCGATCGAGCAAGATGCCGATCTAATTTGTTTTATTTACCGTGATGAAGTATATAACCCCGAAAGCCCTGAAAAAGGTGTCGCAGAAGTGATTATTGGTAAACAGCGTAATGGCCCAATTGGTACTGTTAAGCTAGCATTCCAAGGGAAATATTCACGCTTTGCCAATTTATCTACTATTGATTACAACAGCCTAAATAATAATGATGAATAGAGGTTTCAAATGCAATCCACATATAAAATATACTTTGATGGAGAAATAGCACCCGATTTTGAACTTATTGCTGTACAAAAACGTGCACGAGCCATTTTTAATTTGAATGAAGAAAAAATAGCACTATTATTTAATGGCTCAACGCATATATTAAAAAATAATTTATCTGCAGATGAGTGCAAACAGCACCTTAACCAACTATTAAATATTGGAATGGTTGCAAAGTCTGAACCAACTTTAATAAATCACATTAATAACACAGGTAATTCCATGACAAAAAATCAAGAACAAAAACAACTTACAGAATCACCAAAAAAAAATGTTACAAAAATTTCTGCCTTATTATTAGGTCTCATCGTTATTGGCGGAGGTATTTATGCATGGAAAGAAGGATATATAACTCTATCTCTTGATAAAAAATCGACCATTTCTACTGCTGTTGCATCAGATGTTAATAATACAAATGCAACGAATCTAACGCCTGATACACAGGATTTAGCAACAATATCAAATGGCAATATCATAGAAGAATGTACAGCCCCTGAAGTTAATCAACTCTTAGAAAAAATTCTTGCTCAAGGCATTCCAGAATTAATCAAACGTTCATCGCCTGAAATTAATTTAACAATTAGCGATTATAATCAGAATCAAGAGTTATATTTTGATCAAATGCGCAATAAAAGATTATGTGGTGTTCTTGCCCAGTTTTCTGTAGAAGCACCTAATATTATGCAAAATATAGAAAATCCATCTGTTGTATATGAAGTTATTTACGAAATTCAAAAAGAAGATGATAGTGCGATTCGCTTGAGTACTTTTAGACAAAAAATTGTCTCTTCAAATGTACAAACAACGGTTGATAATCAATAACAAAAATAAAATAAAGCTGTTATTACAAATACGAATATCCGCAAAATTTATGCTAGGATTATCAAACCTAATATTTAATAAGAGTTAAGGTATAAAACATGACACAAAACATCATTATTATGAAGGAGCATGCGCCCAAAGAAAAACGCGTCTCTGTAGATCCTTTTGTTGCAAAAAAGTTCGCAGATTTAGGTTTTTCAGTAACGCTTGTACCTCATGCTGGTCAGCACGCTTATTTTCCTGATTCTAGCTATCAAGATGTCACAATACAGACACCTAAATTTAATGAAGAGGATATCGTTCTATGCGTGCAAGCACCAAGCATAGAAACCATTAAATCACTAAAGCCTGGCACAATCTTGGTGGGTTTATTAAATCCATACCAAAATCCTGAAGTTGTCAAAGCTCTGAAAGAACAAAAAATCACGTCTTTAGCTATGGAGCTCATTCCTCGAATTACCCGCGCACAAAGTATGGATGCTTTGTCATCACAAGCTACAATCGTTGGTTATGAGGGTGTATTAATGGCCGCATCATTATCTCCACGTTTATTTCCAATGCTAACAACTGCCGCAGGTACTATTCGACCTGCAAAAGTTGTTGTTATCGGCGCAGGCGTTGCAGGTTTGCAAGCAATTGGTACTGCTCGTCGTTTAGGCGCACAAGTTGAAGCCTATGACATCAGACCAGACGCTAAAGAACAAGTTGAATCCTTGGGTGCAAAATTGATTGATACTGGCGTTAATGCTGCTGGTGAAGGCGGATATGCGAGAGAATTAACTGCTGAAGAAATTGCGATGCAAGCTGAAGCATTAAAAAAACATTTAAGCAAAGCTCATGCAGTCATTAGTACAGCCGCGATTCCTGGCAGAAAAGCACCATTAATCATTACAAAAGATATGGTTGATGAGATGATCGAAGGTTCTGTTATTATCGATCTTGCTGCCGAAACAGGCGGTAACTGCGAATTAACAAAACCTGGCAGCATCGTCCATCATAATCATGTGATCATTTCAGGCCCATTAAATGTCGCATCTCAAGCACCATTACACGCCTCAGAAATGTATGCTAAAAATTTATTAAATTTACTGTCACCATTTATGGCTGATGGAAAATTAACATTAGATTATGAAGATGAAGTCATTGCACAATGTCTTTTAACTAAAGACGGTGAAATTGCGCATGAACGTGTTCGTCAAGTATTGGAGAATTAATTATGATTACACTTTTTGTCATAGCTTTGGCTGCGATTGTAGGTTTTGAAATTATTTCACGCGTACCCGCAATCTTACACACGCCATTAATGTCTGGCTCAAACTTTATTCATGGTGTTGTATTAATCGGTGCAATGGTTGCACTGGGTGAAGCTGAAGGATTTTGGCAAACAACACTAGGCTTCATTGCAGTTGTATTTGGTGCAGCGAATGCTGTAGGTGGATACGTTGTGACTGAACGCATGTTAGAAATGTTTAAACCAAGCGATAAAAAGGGGACTAAATGATGTTATCAGGCTTATTACAATTTATCGTTAACCTTGGTTACTTTGCGACCGCGATTACATTTATCTTTGCATTAAAACGCATGAGTCACCCTTCCACTGCCCGCTCAGGTATCATTTGGGCTGGTTATGCAATGGCATTTGCAACAGTGATCACTTTCATCCACCCTGCAATTCACGGCAACTATTTTTTAATGATCTTTGCCATTTTAATCGGTGGAATTATTGCAAACATTACGGCTAAAAATGTAGCAATGACAGATATGCCACAAATGATCGCGATCTATAATGGTGTGGGAAGCGCATCTGCTGCATGTATCGCAGCAATCACACTATTACGCACTGGTACTTTGGTAGATTTACACACAGAAGCAGATACTTTCCGTGAATTACCGCCGATGTTATTATTAGCAGGTATTGGTGGATTGATTGGCTTAATCTCATTCACAGGCTCTATCGTTGCTTGGATGAAATTAGATGGTCGCATGAGCAAAGTTATCCGCATCAAGGGTAGAAATGCGATCAATGGTATCCTTTTATTAGTGTCACTATTGTTTGTGATTATGCTTGCGAACATTAATACACATACTGTTGCACCAAGTTATTCTCTCATTATCTTATTATTCATTGCTGCTGCTTTATTGGGCGTACTGATCGCTATTCCTATCGGTGGCGCAGATATGCCAGTGATTATTTCGCTGTTCAATGCATTGACTGGCTTGGCTGTGGCATTCGAAGGTATCGCAATGAATAACTACGGTTTAGTTGTTGCTGGTATGGTTGTAGGTGCTGCAGGCTCACTATTAACGATTCTAATGGCAAAAGCGATGAACCGCTCATTGGCAAACGTTTTGTTCTCAAATTTTGGTGAAACACAAGAAAGCACAGAAGAAATTACAGGCAGTTTAAAACCTGTAACAGCTGATGATGCAGCAATCACAATGGCTTATGCTCAAAAAGTCGTCATTGTTCCAGGCTATGGTTTAGCTGTCGCGCAAGCACAACATAAAGTTGCAGAATTAACAAAGCTTTTAGAAGATAAAGGCGTAGATGTTAAATTTGCAATTCACCCTGTTGCAGGGCGCATGCCAGGTCATATGAACGTATTATTAGCTGAAGCTGGCATTCCGTATGACTTAATCTATGATTTAGATGAAATCAATGATGAGTTCAAAGATACTGATGCAGTATTAGTAATTGGTGCAAATGACGTTGTGAACCCTGTAGCGAGAACAGATAAATCAAGCCCAATTTACGGCATGCCAATTCTAAATGCGGATATGGCAAAACAAGTATTTGTTGTAAAACGCGGCCAAGGCGCAGGCTTCTCAGGCATTGAAAACCACCTATTCTATTTAGATAATACTAATATGGTTTATGGCGATGCACAAAAAGCGGTCAATGAGATGATCGCAGCCATCAAAACTTTGTAATACAAATTAATTTAAATCACAAAAGCGCCCTTAATGGGCGCTTTTTTATTATAATCGTTACAATCATCACTATAATTTCAAGTATATAACAATGCAAAAACAATTCTTTGAAGTTCGCAGAAAGCTTAATCGAGAGACATTCTTGCTCTATTCATTATTCTTTATAGTCACTGCGCTATTATTAACATGTGTCCACCTTGTTCTCTCAAGAATCGATTGGCATCGCACAACATCTGATTTATCTCTCACTCTAAATAACCAGCTAGCATGGGATTCAGAAATTAGCATAACAATTACATCAATATTGCTAATTTTTATTATTAGCTGTTTTTTATATAAATATTTCACAACACGTCGTGGTGATTTAATCGCCAAACAGCTCGGTGCCACAGAAATCACAAATAATTATAGCAATCCATACTATACGGCTTTTAATCGCGCAATCATCGAAATGTCAATCAGCGCGGGAATTGCACCTCCAAGAGCTTTCATATTAGCTGATGATCATACCATCAATGCTTTTGCAGCAGGTACAACAGATCAAGATGCGGTGATTGCCATCACAAAAGGTGCACTAGAATCATTAACGTCCCCAGAACTAAAAGCTCTAGTAGCCCACGAAGTTAGCCATATTGCAAATGGTGATACACGTATGAATCGTAAAATCACAGCTGTTATTTTTGGTTTTATGGCATTAACAACAATTGCCTACGGCTTATTTAGAATTGGCGCCAATTTATCAAGATCGAGTAGTAATAAAAAAAATAACACTGTAGCCATAATGCTGGCATTTTTTGTTGCTGCACTTGCTGTATTAGTCATTAGTAAAATATTAGAATTATTTGGAAAAATTATTCAAGCTTGTTTATCAAGAAAGCGAGAATACTATGCTGATAGCCAAGCCGTTGTGAGTATGCGTGAAACATACCCTATCTACAGCCTGTTGAACAAACTTAAAAGCACTCAAAGGGAAGTTAAAAATCATCATGCTGAAAATTTTGGTAAAAGATTATCGAGAAAGTTTGGAAAAAGTAATGCTCCAGAGTATCAACATTTTTATTTTGATCATCACTCCATGTTCAGTTTCCTAGCAACACACCCGCCCATTGATAAACGCCTAGAAGCCATTCATAAGATGATGAATGTGTATGATCGAGCAGCGATTTACAGTAATAATAAAGAAAAAACTTTGGCAGAGCTTTATGGTGATAACTGGACACATTATCAACCAACAGAGGAATGAGCGAAATTATTCTAGACATAAAAAAACCTGAAATTACTTTCAGGTTTTTTTATCAATTGGCGCGCCCAGAAGGAGTCGAACCTCCGACCGCCTGGTTCGTAGCCAGGTACTCTATCCAGCTGAGCTATGGGCGCATATCTCAAAAGAGGTGAGCATTATAACGTATATTTTATATCTGTCAAATATTCATGTGACAAATACCAAAAAACCCTGAAATTACTTTCAGGGTTTCTATCAATTGGCGCGCCCAGAAGGAGTCGAACCTCCGACCGCCTGGTTCGTAGCCA
>CANRJX010000079.1 GCA_947631095.1 uncultured Wohlfahrtiimonas sp. | reverse complement strand
CCTTTTACTACAATATTTCCTGACCCTTTCAAGTTAATATTTTTTCCAGAAATGGTTATATCGCCATTTTTGCTTAAGACAATAGTTGATGATCCTGTTTTTAACGTAATTTTATCATCTGCATTCAACGTAATTGTTTTTGCTTTAAGCGAGTACTCTTTTGTGACATTTTCAGTGTATTGACCACGAACATTTTCCCGTAGATCTTTACCGATGGTAATGTCCATATTTTTGCTGATAGATTCATTATGATTTCCACCAATATCAATGGAAATATCTTTTCCGATGTCAATTGATTGATTTTTTTCAACCGACAAAGACATATCATTACCAATTGATTCGGTGTGATTATTACCCACTTCAATTGTTTTATCGTTGCCAATATTCTCTGTTTGATTATTGCCTACTTTTTTATTTCGGTCGTTATCAATTGCAGAGTTTTCGTCATGCTTTACTGTTTTGGTTCTATCACGATCTACTGTAAGTGTTTGATCATTTTCTACTTGTGTATCAAAATCTTTTTCAGCGTGAAGATAAATTTGCTCCTCGCCTTTAAGATCTTCAAATCTCAGCTCGTTAAAATTATCTCGGGTACCGCCTTTCGTAGATCGAGTCTTAATGCCACTTTGGGTTTTTGATGTATAAACGGGCTTATTATCACCATTGTATACAGCACCGGTTACCAGCGGGCGATCTGGATCCCCATCTAAAAAATTAACAATAACTTCCTGCCCTATTCGAGGAATAAAAGACGTACCCCATTGGTTACCCGCCCAACTTTGAACGACCCGAATAAAGCAAGAGCTGTTTTCATCATGCGCTCCATCGCGATCCCAAATAAATTGGACTTTTATCCGGCAATTATCATCGATATATATTTCTTCACCGGAAGGACCGACGACTACCGCCGATTGGGGGCCGAGCATGATCGATTTTTTGTGTAACTGTTTTGGACGAAAGGGCGTGCTAAAAGGAACGCATACAAAGCTATTGTTATAGTATGTATCGGCTTCTGCGCCAGGGAAATAGCTTCCCTCGCTGGCACGATGATGAATTTTTATAAGCGTATATTGACCTTTTTGAGAAGCTGTATCGTGCTTTTCAAGAGTAAATTTACCACCGGAAAAAAAGCTCGAGCACGTGCTTTTACCAAAGTAAAGAATACGGTCTGCCTCTTCGGCTTCTAAAGCTATTTTTACCAGCTCAGAGCCACTTTCTAGGTCATAATAGCCAGGGTATTGATAATGCTCATACTCAGAATTTGACGGTAAGCTACTGCCGCTGGTAAGGCTACTGGTTAAGTTTTTTGTCGGCTCTTGGAAATTGTAATCATTTAGCGTCCATTTACCTTTTTTATATTGAAGACGCTGTTCCCATGCTGAAATTTGTGCGTGTGGTGCACTGCCTTTGGAATACTCTAGATTAGTTTCACTCACCTCAATAAAGCCACTTGGCTGATCAACAAATACAATAGTATGCTTATCTTGTTGATGGGTGAAATAATAACAAATACCATCTTCTTCTAAGAGTCGAGAGATAAAATTAAAATCACTCTCGTTATATTGAATGCAATACTCACGAACCTTTCCGCTACTGGCCCGATACTCGAAGTCGGTTATACCTTTATCTTGCAGAATCTGCGTAATAATTTCTTTAGTATTTTTTTCTTGAAAGACTTTATTATTATTGGTTTTGGTCAACAGCCATAATTTAGGCACCATCTCCATCTTATAAAGACGAAGATTATTAGACTGTACCTCACAAAAACTAAAGCTTTTAATGATGCCGTTAAATTTTCTTTCTACATTATCTTGTATTTTGATGGTGGCAGATTTTCCTACCACAAGATTAGGATCTATATCTAAGTTTTCAGATAATACATCGATAGAGAATTGAAAGAGTTCGGAGATAGCCTCTGTGCCAGAAAAGCTTGCTAAAAGAAAAGTATCTTTACCGAGAGAGAGATCCGAAATAGAAAGTAGACGGTTTGCTTGAGATAGTTTAGTCATTCCATGCAACCTTTAATATCCTCGTGAAGAAGATGCGACATCCATGCGTAATAGGGAGGGTATCAGAAAATTCCCTGCGCGAACGCAGGGAATTTAAGATTACAAAGGTTTTGCAGTAGCCAAATCGTAACCAACACGCTGTGGAGTGGCAGATTTGTTAGTCTTATCGTAATCGCTGTAATTAACCATAATTTTCGAGAAACTCAGTGAGATAGACTCGAGTGGATCACTTTCTGAATCAGACGATACTGAATAACCACTTACCAAGCAGTTTTCAAGAGTATATGTCATGTATTCAACGAGTTTATCTGCACCAGTTTGAACAAACTTAATTACAACTTTCTTACCAGCAGAACCAGTCACCGCTTCTTTGAACAAAGAAGTTGAAGCAATATCAGCAAGTTTAGTAAAAGTTACTTCACTGATGGTTGGGCGGGTGGCTTCACGGTTAGCAAGATTACCTGCTTCCATAGAAATACCGCGACCTACACCAAACTGAAGTGAACTTACAGTAATATGATCTTTGTAACCATCGGCGGTAGTATTTCCTTTGATTCCATCATATTCAATATAAATTGCCATTTTGTTTCTCCTTAAGTTGATTTACCGCTGAAAATTAGCCACTTGGAATAAATGACTAAAACTTTTTTTGGATCTCCTTGATCACAAAAATTTATAAATTAACGACGCTAATTATACGGTTATATTTCTAGCTAATGGGAAATCAAACTGTGAAGCACAGCACAATTAAATCAAAAACTGTACTGAAGATTAAAATAGATAGCCGTGCCATCACCTGGTTTTTTATTACTGTAAAAACCATCATCTAAATTTTCATCAAAAAATGTTCGTTTACCATCAATAGGCACTGCTACCGATAAATCACCGCGAACGGATTTAAAATTAATTTTTATTCCAACTCCAGCGTTTACCAGATATGCATCTAAGTCTGGCTCACCTTCTATGTAGGAATAATTTTTACCATAAGAAGCATCTACAAATAATACCGGTTGAAATGCTGTATTAACATGCTCACCAAAAAAAGTCGCGTCTTGCTTAAAAGGCCCATTGAATATCAAATCGGAACCTAGATAAATTCCATCATCTGCATAATGTTCATTAATTTTGTAGGCGCGAGCCCGTGTGGGACCCGCCAAACCAAATTGTAAAACTTCGGTTAAGGCTTTTCCCGCATATTGCCCAGAGATTCGATTAACCCATCTTGCTCGGTTTTCTGAAAAAAGAATAGGTATAAAAGATAAATGCGAGTAATTGAGTGAGATTGAATAAGATGTAGTGTCTAGCCCATCTATTGCACCCTGTTTCATGTCAGCGGCGGCAATAGATAAACTTCCTTGGTGCAACGTACGCTTGCTTTCATTTAAGTAATCGAGTTGATACGAAAGCTCGGCCTTATTAACAACTTTATATATACCAGCATTCGCAATGCTGCCGTACTCTACATCGGAAGTGATGCGAGCATAATTAAAATTAACGCCTTGATTGAGTTTTCGTGAGCGATTGATTTTGTAATTAAGATTAACATCGGTAACTGTAGATTTTGCTTCGATTTTGAAACGGGTAGATGCAGTAGAAGCTTCATCCGTAACAAAGTCGTTAGTCGATGCACCTATAGAAGCAACCCATCTAGGGCTAAAAATAGGAATACTGTAGCGAAACATACCGTAAAGTGTATTATCTGGTTCGAATGTTCCAAGAACACCTACTTGTAGTTGATCGCCTAATCCACTTAAATTATTCCAATAAAAATCTGTGTAAATTCGATAAGTACCTGTGGTTTTTGAACCATGATTATCTAAACGAACGTTTGCGTAGTACCATTTTTCATCGGTGACATTTACGTTAAGTTTGGTATCACCAATCTGACTTCCGGGTTCAAAATACCCTGTTGCCACTAAGCCAGGGAGGTCATTCACCAGATAGAGGCGCTCCTCAATAATTTTATTCGACACAGGTTTATGTACCACATCATTAAATACTCTTCGAATAGTATTGCTTGAATAATAATTATTGTTCTTAACATCAATCTCGCCCAGATGCCCTAACAATAAAGTAATTGTAACCACGCCATCGCGAACGTGCTGTTTTGGAATATACGCTTTTGCTAAAAAAAAGCCTCTCTCCCGATAATATTGAGTAATAGTATCTGCGACAGATTCAATCATTCCCAGAGTAACGCCGCGGCTACGACGTTGCTCTCTAATCAGAAAAACTAATTTTTGTACATCAACTGGAGATACGTGTCGCCCCGCAGTATCTTTTTCAATTTCTGCTATAAGATCAGAAACCTGTGCAATTTCTTCTGGCGAATAGCCAGATTCTAAATATTTACTTTCATCCATCATTTCAAATCGGATTTTCTCCACCTTATCAATGATAGATTTTCGCGTAATTCCAAGCTCGGGATATTCGACAATTCCCTGAACACGGAACTCTTTAACATTCAATCTCGGTCCTGCATTGGGATTTGGATCTCGATGTTTAAGCGAGGGGACATCCAAGTCCAGAAGCAGGCTTTCCCTTTCATAAGCGGGCAGTTCTGAGGTGTCCGGCATTTCCAAAAATGCAGCAGTTGCACTTATAGAAAAACTAAATAAAGCACTTATTAAGAAAGCAAACTGTTTCAACCTAATATCCTTTTAACGTAAAACTTATTGGTAGTGATATGAAAGATGGTTACGTACTGGGTATGAATCCTCTTCATCCTCATCATCGTCACTATCAAACCGTTGATCTGGAGGTAAAAGAATACCTATATCATCAGCAATGTAATTTCTAACATGTGTAAATACGGCCGGATCGATATCACTCACTTCTTCAATGAGAATCAATTGTTCAGATAATGAAAAATCTTTAATTTTTTGTGAGGTATCGTTGTTGTTGATAGGCGGAATACCGTTATACCAACGGATATAACTAAATTTCGCGTTATTATCATAAGTGTTTCGTACGGACATAATCATTCGGCGATTACGCTGGCCTAAAAACTCTCTATTCTCATAATAGAAAATCGCATTTTCCGCCATAACATCGGGATTTTTTGAGTCGGCTAAATCAAGATCGTGATCATCAAATCGTGGCAGAATAGAACCATTGGTCAAGTACAGTTCGAGCGTGCCACCAAGCTCACCTTGGTTTGCATTGAGTACCGCACCCTGTAAACGAGCATCACTTTTAGAAGGATCGTAATAATTGTTATTTCTTTTATTTAAAAGAATATCGCCTACACCGATTCTGAGTGCAATATCACCATTATTAGCAATCCTATTAACCATTACAGAATCTTTTTCGTTAATGCTTATGCTCGAGCGAATACCACTGTTAATAACGCCAGCATTGCTAAGTGTTAGCTCATCAACATTGGTAAAAATGGCTTGATCTTCAGATGCATTAGAGCCGATTCCGGTTTCGGCATTGGCTTTCCAATGTTGAGTAATAATATTAAAAGGTGATCCATTGTTAAAAATATTCTTACCAGCCGTAGTAACAACTTCACCCGATCTAGCTTCTAATAATCCAAGGCCTATTGCTTGTGCCTGCAAGAAAATTGAACCATTTTCTGTTTGACTGACCGCCCCACTGGCCATATTGATATCGTCAACAGCATCGATGGTTATATCATCTTGGGCATATATATTACCTAATTGTGAAAGCTTAAATGTCTTGATTGAAATATCCTTATTTGACGAAATAGTCGCGTTACTAGTGACTAGTAAGTCACCCGATTTTGTATCAATCAACACCCTGCCTGCAGCAACCTTTCCAGACAGTCGCAAACCATTAGATTGAACCGAATAGTCATTGATGATATCAATATCCGTATTTTGATAAATAATTCCAGAACCAGAGTCAATCGATAATTTATTAGCCGTTATTCCAGGTAGCTCACATGTAGTGCAATTATTTAATTCCAGGGTACCATTAGTCTTGATGGATAAATCACCCAATGCATAAATACCTTGAGCACTAAAACCATCATTCTCATGAAGGTTAATATTTTTTCCTCGTGCCGATAACACACTCCAAGAATTATTAGGATTTAATAAATTAATATCTACTTCGGCAAGAATATCTAGATTATTAGTATTAATAATTTGACTTTGTGCATCCGCAACGAGAGACCCCTTTGTCGATATTTTGGCAGATTGTGAGTTCAAATAGCCAAGATCAATATCAAAATTATTATTCAGCTCAATATTATAGAGAGCGTTAAGATTAATTTTACCACCTAATTGGTTGTTCCTATTAAGCGTAATATTTCCCAAGGTAGAGGTTAAAAATAAATCGCCTTGATGATAAATCGCTGATGAGGAATTAATATTTCCATTCGACAATAGGTTAATATTACTCTTTCCGGTAGTTACCATTTCAATTATATTGACATCTGATAATGCATTAATATCAACAGATCCAGAAGAGTTGTGTAGCATAATATTATTTGCATTAATCACTAAAGGACTATTATTTGAACCTATTGATTTGGTATTAGCAAAACGAATGGTATTAGCCTTAACCTCTCCCGATTGGTAATTAATAGTTCCATTATTAAACGTAACTTCATCAAAAAAGTTTACACTTCCATTAATGGTTATAGTGTCATCATTTTTAGCATGAACGGATAAACTATTTTTATTGGAATAGGTAATAACTGGATTGATACCTAATTGATAGCTAGCATTCGTAAATTTAAATTGGTCATGATTCGTGTGCGAATACACGTTCATCTCTTTCCCTAATACACTATCGTTAATTTTTGAAATATCTTCGAAATAAATAGACGTTTTTGTCTCGTATGGGAATTTGTAATCAAATTGGCCGACACGATGATCAATTATTGCTTCACTGGCACCGCCCATTAAATTAATTTCATTTTCCCCAGCTCCGCCATAAACCTTAAAAAGGCTATTAGCACTAGCAATTGTTACCGTGAAAGTGTCGTCCCCCTCATTGCCATATACTCCTTGACTCACCGTGCTGGACTCAATGATGAAGTCATCATCTCCATCTCTACCTTGAATAGAGTTTGTAATAGTGGCGTTTTTTAAACGGAATATATCTTTTTTATTACCACCAATCAGCGTTGACATACCGGTAAAGCTAATTCCATTTATACTCCCAGAATTAACTCCAGTAAGATCCCATTGATTATTAGTGTTATCAGCATAAAATGTGGTGGTTGTAGAATTTCCGGAATAATGTTCAATATTCGTAAACCCTTTATCTTGATTGTTAGCTAGATGTATAGCTATTTTTGATCTTGTAACATCAACAATATCTTTTGTTTCATGCAGACCGCCATCAACTCTTCCAGTAATATCCCCTAGAGTATCAAATACAAATAAATCATCGTGACTACCACCAACAAGATTATCAACCCCCGTAAAAGTAATTAATTTATTATTAGAATTTAGGGTGCCTGAATTTTTTTGATTTATTACCCAATCGTTAGCTACATCACCAGCATAAAGGTAAGTGCTTTCACCAGATCCAATGATATTTTCTAAATTTAGGATACGAACTCCAGTATTACTTTCTCCATGATCTCCTAAATAGAACTTGTGTTCCTGTTTGGAGTCAGAAGTATCAAAGGTATCGACTCCTCCTCCAAAATCGATAGATCCCGTTATTCTCGCGTTATCTCCTCGATAAATAACCTGATCGACTTCGCTGCCACCCTGAAGAATCGAAAAATTAACAAAATTTATCTCGTTAACATCACCTTCATTTCGATTGGTAATGCTCCATAGATTATCTGCATTGGTGGCAATGATTTTGTTATCAAATTCTTTATTGGCTTCAATATTATTGATATTTTTTATCCAAAAATTAGCGTGAATATCTTCATCGAGGGATACTTCAACTGCTTGCCCTATTTGCTGGATATCAATGTTATTAATACCAAGGCCACCATCAACCACCCATGGTGTAATCCCAGTGCTAGAAAAAATGAAGTTATCGTTAGCGGATCCACCTACTAATTTTTCAATTCCAGTAAACTCATTAACATAGAGCGCGGTCTCATTATCCTTTTCTCCAAGTGAATTATTTATCCCACTAATTAGCCAAGTACTATCATTATCAGAGCCCTTAAGAGTATCTTTACCCTCGCCACCATCGATTGATCCCACAAAACCATTAGCGCCGATAATGAAAACATCATCGCCAGCACCGCCTTCAATGTCACCGGTAAATGCGGCAGTGATGTTGAACGTATCGATATTACTGCCGCCAATGAGTTTATTAATGCCCGTGAATGCAGTTACATAACTGTTAGATGAGTCAACGTTAACGGTAAGTGATTTTCCTTCACTGGTGATTGACCATGCATTCTTGCCATCACTACCCTGAAGAGTGTCATTACCTTCGCCACCATCGATCAATGATGCAGAACCCTCGGTGCCGATAATGAAATGATCATTGCCAGCACCCCCTTCAATGTCACCGGTAAATGCGGCATTGATATTGAACGTATCGACATTACTGCCGCCAATAAGCTTATCGATGCCGGTGAAGTCGCCAACATAAACAATGGTGTTGGCGTTGGCGTTGGTGTCACTATCTATCAGCGAGTTTTTTTTATCTGTAATTAACCAAGTATTTGTCGTATTGCCGCCCTGAAGACTATCCGTACCTTCGCCACCAACAATCGAATTTGCCGATCCATTTTGACCAATGATGAAGCGATCATCGCCAGCACCACCGGAAAGTATGCCAGTAACCTTTTGGTTGATTTCAAAAACATCATTGCCAGCACCACCCTCAATGTCACCGGTAAATGCGGCATTGATATTGAACGTATCGACATTACTGCCGCCAATAAGCTTATCGATGCCGGTGAAGTCGCCAACATAAACAATGGTGTTGGCGTTGGCGTTGGTGTCACTATCTATCAGCGAGTTTTTTTTATCTGTAATTAACCAAGTATTTGTCGTATTGCCGCCCTGAAGACTATCCGTACCTTCGCCACCAACAATCGAATTTGCCGATCCATTTTGACCAATGATGAAGCGATCATCGCCAGCACCACCGGAAAGTATGCCAGTAACCTTTTGGTTGATTTCAAAAACATCATTGCCAGCACCACCCTCAATGTCACCGGTAAATGCGGCAGTGATGTTGAACGTATCGATATTACTGCCGCCAATGAGTTTATTAATGCCGGTAAATGCAGTTACATAACTGTTAGATGAGTCAACGTTAACGGTAAGTGATTTTCCTTCACTGGTGATTGACCATGCATTCTTGCCATCACTACCCTGAAGAGTGTCATTACCTTCGCCACCATCGATCAATGATGCAGAACCCTCGGTGCCGATAATGAAATGATCATTGCCAGCACCCCCTTCAATGTCACCGGTAAATGCGGCAGTGATGTTGAACGTATCGATATTACTGCCGCCAATGAGTTTATTAATGCCCGTGAATGCAGTTACATAACTGTTAGATGAGTCAACGTTAACGGTAAGTGATTTTCCTTCACTGGTGATTGACCATGCATTCTTGCCATCACTACCCTGAAGAGTGTCATTACCTTCGCCACCATCGATCAATGATGCAGAACCCTCGGTGCCGATAATGAAATGATCATTGCCAGCACCCCCTTCAATGTCACCGGTAAATGCGGCATTGATATTGAACGTATCGACATTACTGCCGCCAATAAGCTTATCGATGCCGGT
>CANRJX010000078.1 GCA_947631095.1 uncultured Wohlfahrtiimonas sp. | reverse complement strand
AATTCAATAGTTGTTGGATTTTTATCATTAGTTGGAGAAAAAACAAAACCTCGAATTCTTGAAATTAAGCGTAATTCTAATTCTTGATGTGAAAGTTCCGTCATGATTATTTTAACACTGCTAACCTTGCCACTCGGTAAAATCGTCAACTGAAAAATTATTTTTCCTTTCAGAGAACTATCTTTTCTTCGCTCTCTCTCATAAAGAGCATGTAGTAGTGATTTATTTTTATTAAATACATGGCCTATATCTGAGCTTCTACGGCCATCTGCGAAAGCCCCTGCTTGAATATCATCGTTTTCTGCAAGAGTCGACGCCATTGTTTGGGTTGTTGATTGTCTCTGAGTAATCTCGGTTGATGATATTTTCCCAACAATTTCATCACGATTGATACTTTTTGAAGGGGCAGATAGTTGTTCGGTAAGGTTATCTGTTCGGTGTGTCACGGATTTATCATCTGTGGCCGATAATACGCTTGTTTTTGCCAGAGTTTCTACAGGGCTTGTGTTGACAAGTCCATCAAATTGATCCTTTAGCGCTAATATTCCGCTATTGTTTGCGCGCTGACGGGATTCTTGCTGGCGCTCTGATAGGGAAGACTCGTGTGACTGTGGTTTCTCTCGGGAAATAGTTTCTTGTGCAGCTTCTCGCGGTATTTCCTTTTTCACTTCAGGTGGAATTACTTTTATTGGCTCAAGTTTGATGGGCTGCTTTGCTACAAAATTCGCGATTCTGGTAGGAATTTTCACGTGCTCTTTTGAGGGTTTTTCTGGAACCTCAATGGCATAAATAATAAAAGCTACCAATGTGAAAAACAAAAGAGAGAGAAATACTAAGCGATGAAACAATCTAGAGGATTGTTTATCTGGTTGCCAATCTAAAACAATTGATTTGTAGTTAAGCGAATGATCCATGCGAAGAAAATTTTCCGTGAAAAGTATTCAATATTAATAATGGTAATATTTAATGCTATTTATCTTGTTGTATAGCCGCAAAAGAAATCTTATTAAACTGCTCGCTTTGAAGCGTTGTTAATAGCTTCTTTAATAAAAAATAAGGGATATTTTCATCACTGATAATGGTTACTTTTCGTTCCTGCGAACTATTGGTTGCAGGCGAATTCGCTGATAGCGCATTTTTCAGAGGAAGAAAGATTTCTTCGCTTTCACTTTCAAGATCAGAAAGACGTGCGATTTTCTTTCCTTCAAAAATAATATCTTTTCGAGTGATAGCTATGACTAAGGTTTCTTCAGGGGCGTTCTCTGTTTTTGCAGTGGGCAAGGTAATATCGGTAGCATTAGGAAGCTGATAAGAATTTGAGGTGTTAACTAATAAAAAGAAAACAAGAATAGTAAATATATCCATCAAAGAAACCAGATTAAGGCCGCCGGCTTTATTGCGTGCATGATTTCTTTTCATACGCTTGGCTCGTCTTGATTGCTGCATTAAGAACCAACCTCTTGATTTTCATTTATGTCACTATCGCCAATCGAAATATTGGGGAATAACTCTATATTAACTAATTGGCCCATTTCTATTATTGGGGTGGATTTAACATTATCCATGAGCCCTATGATTGTTTTGTAAGGCGTGTCTTGATTAAAAAGCAGGAGTAAATCTTGTTCTTCGGGATAACGTGATTTTATTTCGAGGAGAATATTAATGAGTGGCTGCCAATCATCTTGTTCTTTTCTATCGATGCTAGAGAGAACACCAATTGATTTGTCGCGAACAATAAATTTATTGTGAGTTACTACAAGTTCTAACTGCAAATCAATTTTTTCTAGGGTCGACTGCTCCGCCGCGTCCAGTGCGGGGAGATTAATTTCCAGAACAGTCATACGTGAAAACACTGCAGTAATCAGTAGAAAAGGAACTAATATCACCATTAAGTTCATAAATGTGGTGATATTGAGTTCTACAACATCATTGAGCGTTCTTCGCTTTACACGTTTCATGATTTAATCATTAACCATTAAATTAGAGCACTTAACGGCGGCCATTTCGATGGTGTCGGCGAGTTTATTTGTACGTGTTGCCAAATAAGAATGAATGAGTAATAAAGGAATCGCGACGATAAGACCGAATGCGGTGGTATTCATTGCTACCGAAATACTGCTGGATAACAAATTAGCTTTTTCAGAAGGATCGGCCGCGGCAACGGCTGTAAATGCTTGAATTAATCCGACGATGGTTCCTAATAGCCCAAGAAGAGTGGCGACGTTGGCCAGAGTAGCTAAATAGTGTGTGCGCTCTTCTAAATCAGGAAGCGCTTCCATCACGCCTTCTTCCATTGCCGCTTCTAAGGTTTCGCGTTTGACGCCTGGTTTAAATCGAGAAAAACCATAGGAGAGCACGGATGCTAAAGGCCCTTTTGCTTCGGCGACAACCTGATTGGCTCTCGCAAAATCGTTGACCTTAAGCATAGGAATAACCCGTTTCCACAAACTTTTGATAGAGTTGTTGACTTTACTTAAGTAGATAAAACGCTCGATTGCTATCGCAAATCCCACAGCCATTACAGCAAGAATGGGATACATAAATTCACCGCCAGATTTGAAAAATTCTACAATGTTCATGATGTCTCTATACTCTTTTAGTTTTTGCTAATGCTAATGTTATTGTCAGTTTTTACGTTGTTAATGATGGTTCCGTTGTAATCATCATCCATAAAATCTATGATTTTTCGACGCTTTTCTTTATATCTTTCAAAGTCGATTTCGCCGTTATTGTATTGGTTAACTAATTGTTTGATCGCTAATCGGTAATCATTTTCCAATGTTATTCCCCTTTATATTTTTAGCTCTCGAATTACTCTAAATCCTGTTTCTGTATCGCCGGACTCAGTTAAGCTTTGTTGTAGATTAAAATTGCAATTGCCCATTTCTGTTTCATAAGAGCCGCCCATTGCATAATATTCTCCCCCTCTTCCGACAACGATTTCTCGAGCATTCCCCAGTGTATTAACCAGACCCCAAGAGTTCTGTTGGCCTACGCTGGCTTTAATGAGGTTTCCCCCTTTAGTGATTCCTCGTGAATTTAATTTGCAATTTCGGTTAGGGTCTTCGTACGAATTTGATGCTTTCGCGGCGTATTGCCATTCAACAAATGAGGGTAAGCGATAGGTGTAACTTGTTTTTTGGCTTAGCCAACGCAGATAGCTGCGAAGAGTATTTAATGAAAGATTAACCACAGGTAACGACGGGTCTAAGTCAGATAAGTTGCAGGCTTTTAGCTCTTTACAGAAGCTATTAAATTCTTCATTTGTGATTTCATATTTGCTTATGGCGAATGCTGGCATATTGCCTCGAGCTGGCACGACGACAAGATAAGGGCCTTTGATGTTGTTCGGTGCTGAATCTCGACAACTACTGCCAATACCCCGAGCGCCTTGCCCTGCAAGACTTAAACTACAAGGATCTTTTGAAACAAAGGAAAGATTGCTAATTGCTGGGTTATTAACAAATATACGAAGGCCCATTCGTTTGAGCATTTCGCCCCGCTCTGGAACACTTGATCCAATGAGCTGAATACACTTGACCAGAGAGTTAATAATTTTTGGTTCTTCTTTGGTATAGAGGGATTTATTGAGCGACTTTAATTTGTCAATTGCAATTTCAAAATCCTTCATGTCGATACCGGCACCGCAATTAAGTTGACGATTGACATTTTCAAGCGCGACGGCAAATTCTTTTTTGGAAAGATCAGGGGTATTAACCGGTGTAGGTTGTACCACTGGTGGTGAAGTTTGCGTGGGTGGTGGACTTGTTTGAGCCCTGACAGCGGCACTATTAGATTCAGTAATTAAAGACAACAGATGATTAAACTCTTCTCGTAACTGAGTGAGTGATTCATCATTGTTGTATCGTTCAGCGTTTGTTAGCCAAGTATCTATACTGTTTAATTCATTTTTATCTAAATTTATTCTAATGTGGTTTTTATACAGTTCGTAAATGACAATTTCTTTCTCTTTCGTCCATTCTTGATATTCTTGTGGTAGCTGTCTTAGCTCTTTAACCGTTAACCAGAGGTTATTTTCCCAAGATACATCGAATTCCGAAGACTTTATCAAATCGAGCAATGTGTTTTGCATCATTTCAATTCGTAATTTAATTTCAATTTCATTACGAACCTGATCTTCTGAAAATAGATTTAAAGGTGTTTCGTTAATCTTATAGTAGGTAAAACCTAAAGCACCTATTGCTACACAGGTAGTAAATAAAATTCCATAAGATTTTTTTGGCTTAGTACTAAATTTTTTCCAAAAAGCAGAGACCGATTCAGTTCGGTTATTTCGATCAAATGCGAGCATTTGCTCAATGGCCTTCCACTGATATTTCTTTATCCCTTGAATTCTTTTTGGTTTAATATTTTTCTTTTTTGCTTCGTCCGCATGAATGCGGTTAAAAGGATGAATACCCGTATAAAGTTCATAAATTATGCAGCCTAATGCATAGATATCATCGCGAATATCAGGAACTTTTCCTTCAAGCATTTCTAAGCTTGCATAAGCGGGTGTTAGCGCGCCTAGATTACCGGCATCAAATAAGGTTTTATCGTCGGTAGATTCTGCTCTATTTTCTACTTTAGCAACGGCGCGGGCGATACCAAAATCAATAACTTTCGCTACGCCTTTGGTGTTAACAAAAATATTGCCCGGCTTAAAATCTGAGTGAATGATGTGTTGAGCGTGAGCATAAGTTAACGCTGCGCACAGCCCTTCGATGATTTTATAGACCTCATCGTGCGGTAAACCTATAGATCGATACTGCGCAATTATTTTATCGAGTGGGCTGCCATCAAGGTATTCCATCGTCATAAAAACAGTATCGCCATCTCTATCAAAGTCGAATACTGTGACGATATTAGGGTGTGCTATTCGTTGGGTTTTTCTGGATTCACGCTGCAGCGCAATAAATGCTTCGGGGTGAGTTTTAAACTCGTCTGTTAATACTTTAATCGCAACGTAAGGATCTTTATCTTGAGCTTCGATTTTAAGTAGATCTTTGGCTTTGTAGACAACTCCCATTCCGCCTGCGCCTAATAGTTGTTCTAAAACAAAGCGGTTCTTCAATACCATATTTGAAGAAGTAGCACCCTTTACCGGGGGGGCAGATTTTTTAGATGAGGTATTGGCAGCGGATGGCTCTGGCGTACCTGCAGGTATTTTCCTCGGGATAAACTGGGTTTTATCCTCTGCAATAGTGGCTTTTTTCTTTGGTGCGAGAGTCGTTTTATCGGCAGTGATAGTGTCACTGTCTGTACTTGTCATCGGCTTATCTGAGCGTCGATAAACGATCGTTTTTTCAAGATCATCTGAATGGGTCATGGGATTCCTTTGCCCTAGTATTAATTGGCACCAGAGGGCACTCTTCCTTGAGTTCCTCGAATAATCACCAGCGAAACATTATCTTTTGCTTGATTGCTTAATGATTCACTCATTAAGTAGTTAGCTGCGTCATCAATATTTTTTATTGAGAGTCCGGTACAAAGCTCTGGCTCATCTAAGGCGTTATATAAACCATCGCTACAGAGTAGAAAAGTGTCGCCCACTTGAGTTGAGAAGAGTGTTAAATCCACCAATAGAGGCCGATCAACCCCAATGGCTCGGGTGATTACATTTCGGCTCGGATGAGATACCGCTTGCTCCGGTGTAATCAAGCCCAGCTCGACCATTTCCTCTATTTGACTGTGATCCCGTGAGAGTTGCTCTAGTTGACTGTTTCGATAACGATAAAGACGTGAATCGCCTACCCACAAGCAGGCACCAATTCTCCCTCGCACTAAAGAGCACACCAAGGTGCTTCCCATGGTGTGTCCATCTAAATGTTCGTTGGCATATTCAAGCATGGTTTGATTGAGATCGAGCAGGCAATTTTCAACAATATCAACCACATCGCTGAGTCGATCACAATTTTCAAGACTATCTAATGCAGAGACAATCTTTGCGCTGGCGACGTCGCCGAACTTATGTCCACCCATACCATCGGCAACTGCCCAGAGGCCGATTTGCGGTTTATTTAACACCGCATCTTCATTTAAGGTGCGTACCGCACCTGTGTGAGTTAAGGCAACACTTTCCCATGCTATGGGTCTGCGATAAGTAATATCCGTCATACCGACAAGCTCGCTTCTGCAGAATGATTAACAAGAGACGGAGGGCGTAATAACGACCAGCCCGATTCATCCCAATTACCATCGAGCAGTGCTGTGGAGTGGCGGGCAGAAGGAAGCCCTTGGCAAATGGCTAACAGCGGCGAAACTAAATTAGAACCTCGAGCAGTCGACCACAGACTATAGGTATTGAATTGGTTGCGAAGCATAGCATCGAATAAAACCGGTATCGCCTTAGCGGGATTCATTAAGCTGTCGCTCATGGCTAAGGCAAGAGCGGTATGATCATTTTTGATTAAAGAGAATGGGTTCGGTGCGCAACTGATTTTTACATTGTTGATTTCATCAATTAATTGCTCGATTTTTAATTGGCCACCTAGCGCACTCATTGCTAATTGTTCCATATCGTCGAACCATTGATTATTCTGAATAATATTCAATGGTGTGGTCGGCTTAGTTATTTTTGTGGCAATACAGAAAGGAAAGTAGCGCCCTACTCTGTCAACGCTTGGAACAATAATGCCGGCCCAATAATTTCCGTCAAATATTCCATCGGTTGTAGCAAATCGCCATATGGGACTGGTGAGATAAATATCTAGCCAATGCTCACCTAAATCTTGCTGGCTGTTGGCAATATAGCTTTGCAACCATTCGTCCCACTTATTGATAAAAGCGCTGGGTAAATCACGATGAATAAAATCACCATGTGCAGGTAATTTACCGTAAACGCCCACATCATTAACTTGTATCATTAAATAGTCTCCGGACACCGGAAGGCGGTCAGTAATTCATTTTTAAAAGGATTATTAACACTACTTGTGCGACCTTCAAAAACGACTCTTCTTGGCTCATTCTCACTTTTATCAGGATTATGGAAAAAAGTAATTTTGTAGATGTTACTTTGTCCCGTCGCTTCTATCTTTGCTTCATCCATTAATTTGAACCAAGCCCAAGGACCATTAAAATCTCTGTTTTGCTGAGAGCCTGATACATCCTGAAAAATCATTCTCACGCGTCGGTTATCATCGCCACTCGATAATTGAACGGATCGCCAAAATTTCGGACCATGATTATAGGTAACTCGCTGTTCGCCTAAATCTAAGGTGAAAATTGCATCATCTCGGCTCATAAAATAAGGACGTAAATCCAGTGAAAAGCTGGGGTTTGAAGGATCAGCTTTAAAATAGACATCACGAATTTTTTTGGCGCGTTGTAATTGCTGAAGTAGTTGATTAGATAACCCTAGGCCGTAACCCTCCGCGCTTTTATTGAGCCATTGATTTCGCTTATCAATAAATGCGCTGAGATATTCTTGTTCAAATTTTTCAATAGTTCCTTCGGGTTTAAAAAACGTATTGAAGTCCATGAGTGCAAGTTCATCAGAGGATTTTGGAAACAAGGGGTAGCGCCCGGCTAAAGCCTGTTGATAAGGCTGATAAACTTGATTGCGCCACTCTTTACTCACATAAGAGTGCGCTGATTGCATTATTAGTCGCCAGCTTTCGTCAGATATGCTGGTGAACCATTTCTGCACAAGCTCTGGATTGGCTTTGGCATGAATTCGAAGAGCAGACACTGCATTGGGCGTGTTAGATTGAAAACGAGCTTTGGCAATCTCAAAAGATTGTTGACCTATTTCAGGTGCGAGTGTGAGCTCTTGGACAAAATTATTGACGGCGCTGACCTGTTGTAAGCCTAGGGTAATAGGCGATATTCCTTGAGAAGAAACAGACACCAAATTATGAAGCGGTAAATACTGCTGATCCACACGATTAATTTCTACACGAGCAGCTGCGAAATCGAGCCCCTTATCTAACTTGCTACCATTATTGACTTTATCTGCAGCAGCTTGTAACACCTGAGGTGTAAGTTGTGTGTTAGATTTTATTGTTTCTAAGGCTTTAATTATCGGTGAGTGAAGTGGATCTACCGAGATTTGCAATGCTCGCGTCAACTCATGTAGGTTGCTAAAACGTTTAATATTTAATTGGTTTAAAGCCTGGCTCCAAGTGGCTGCATATTCATCTAGATAAAGCTTAGTGACCTCACGGCTTACCTTATCGGTATCTTCTATTCTTGCCAGATTAGTTTCATTTTTATCATAAAGAACCCACGCATCTTCACCGACTAATGAAAAGTAAGAAGAGCTTTTTGAAAGGTCTAAAGATTTATAACCTCGATAAGTAAATAACGAAGGTATTTTAAGAAATTCACTATTGGAAAGATCAAATAATACTGAGCTTGCGCTTCCTAACTCGTCGACAAAATTTACTTTACGCATTAATTGGGTATCGGATTTTATGTGACGATAAATGCGTTGCGCCGGAGATATGTTAAGTAATATTGCACGGGTGTGAGAGATAAGAGCACTATTTAATTTTGTGGGCTCAATGGATAAGCGAGACCAGTGATTGAAGTGGTCCATCAATGCACTAGCGCGAGGGTTAGTGTTGTCTTCGCCGAGAGTGAGATCACTAAACCAAGCGTTAATCTCGGTTAACGCCATTTTATCTACCTGATCAAACATCATGTAAAGGCGAAAATGTGTGTAAAGCGCGTGATCATCCGAAGAATGATTAATCTGCTGCTCTAATTGTTGAATGAGATAAGGAGTAAATATCTCTTTAAGTTTTTGTTGGTAAAGCTGTTTAGCGGCTTTGTTCACCCTACCATCATAGAGTCCGAAGCCAGATAAAACCGGATGCGACTCTTGATCATATACTTCGCTGGCTTCTTTTAAATGATTAAGTGCAGTTAGCAGCTCGCTTTCATTGATTCGATTAGAATTGAGGTTTTGTTGAGTATTGTTAAAGGCTTGAATGTGAGACCTTACATCGTGGATGTAAAGATTACTGCGTGTCACGCTACCACTCCAAACCAGTAGTATGCCTAGCGTGGCAACACCCGCAGCAACATAGATAAATGATCGAGATAAACGAATTAATCGATCATAACGTTGGTTGGTTCCCACTAATTCAGATTCTGGAAATATGACTTCTTTAAAAAGACGGTTAATAAAATAACTACGGCCTCTGGTGCTGTTATTGGCAGAGATCTCACGTGATAATCCAAAGCTTGACGCAACGGATGTCATTAGCCGATCAATGGGTGTACCGTCTTGAGTACCACTTGAGAAATAAGCGCCTCGCAAGTAAGGCTGCCGATTAAATCGATTTTGAGAGAAGGTTGTTTTGACAAAATTTTCCGCAAGATTAATGGCCAATTCCATCTGCAACGGAAATCCTTCAATAGCAGCACAGCGTTTTGGATCGCGCTCTTGATGCATTCGTAATAAAACACGATTGTAAAGGCGAGCAAGTATGGCTTTAAATTCATTGCGTAAAAACGCAAAATCCGGTGCTTGATCTTCACTGGGCGAATTAGGTAAAGAAACACCAAAAACTTGATCTCGCTCTTCTTTAGTTAAATCTTCGAAAAACTCAGAAAAACCAGGCACTAAATCGACTTTAGTGAACATGATGTAAACGGGAAAGCGAACTTCTAGTTTTTCCATGAGTTCGTCAATTCTTGCCCGAATAGTGCGGGCGTGGACGGCGCGCTCTTCTTCGGTTTGTAATAATAAATCTTGTAAACTTATTGCAATAATGGCTCCATTGATGGGGCG
>CANRJX010000077.1 GCA_947631095.1 uncultured Wohlfahrtiimonas sp. | reverse complement strand
ACTGTGGAAGAGCTTAATGCTCACGATGCATTTGTGGCAAAGCTAAAGAAATAATATTTGGATATCTTGTTTATGTAAAAAAAGCAGTTCTATATGAACTGCTTTTTTTGTATCTAACATCAATTAAATGCGTTTGATTTTCGCACCTAAAGAGGTTAATTTCTTTTCAATGCCGTCATAGCCACGATCTAAATGGAAAATTTGATCCATGGTTGTTGTACCTTCTGCCACTAATCCTGCCAAAATAAGAGCGGCAGAGGCACGAAGATCAGTCGCTGATACTTCTGCACCTGATAATTTATCAACACCAGTAATGATCGCCATATGGTCTTCAATGCGAATTTTTGCACCCATACGATTGAGTTCATTAGCATGCATGAAACGATTTTCAAATATTGTTTCAATGATGGTTGATTTACCTTCAGCTACTGTTGCTAATGCCATAAATTGGGCTTGCATATCTGTAGCAAATTTAGGGTATGGTTGAGTTTTAATGTCAAAGGCAACCAGTTTTTTAGCTTTTGGAAACACTCGAACAAAATCCTCACCCACTTCAATCCCACAACCTGTGCTTAACAGTGCCTCAATGGTTGCTTCTTGATGGATAGGGTTACATTTTTCTACTGTTACATCACCATATGTCATAGCGCCTGCAACGAGATATGTACCTACTTCAATTCTATCTGGCATAACCGTATGTTCACCGCCAGATAGTTTTTCAACGCCATCAATGATTAGTCTGCTAGAACCAATGCCATCAATTTTTGCACCTAAAGTAACCAGCATCTCACATAAGTCAACCACTTCAGGTTCTTGTGCACAATTATCTAAAATGGTTTGGCCATCGGCTAAAACTGCAGCCATGATAATATTTTCAGCACCAGTAACTGTGATCATATCAAAAGTAAAACTATTACCTTTTAAACGACCTTTGTTTTCAGTAGATGCATAAACATAACCATTTCTTAGATCAATTTTTGCATTTAATGCTTCTAGGCCTTTTAAGTGTTGATCAACAGGACGGCTACCAATTGCACATCCACCTGGCAAAGATACTTCAGCTTCACCAAATTTACTAATTAAAGGGCCTAATACAAGAATTGATGCACGCATCAATTTAACTAAGTCGTGGCTTGCTCTAATTTTATTGATGTTTCTTGGGTCTACAGTCACAGTATGACCATTGATTTCTACCAAAGCTCCAAGGTCTTTAAGTAGATCAGTGAGTACAGCAACATCTTGTAAGTTTGGAACGTTATGTAAAACGACTGGTTCAGATGCCAAAATTGTTGCTGCTAAAATTGGCAATACAGCATTTTTTGCACCACTTGCAGTGACAGATCCTTTAAGTGGTCCATTTCCTTCAATAATGAGCTTCGGGACATGGATATTAGAGGGCATGTACTCTCTCCCAATCTGCCGGGGTATATGTGCGCACAGACAATGCATGAATTTCATCAGTTTGCATTGCATCACCTAATGTTTCATACACTAATTTATGTTGTTTTAATTTACTCACACCGATGAATTCATGGCTAACAACGATCGCTTCAAAATGACGACCATCATCACCTGTAACGAGGATATAATCACATTTTAATCCTGCTTCAATTCTTTTAGTGACTTCTTCTTTAGTCATCATAATTACTATCTCCTAAGTTAAATAGAAAGGGTAGAAATAATAGATTGCAATGCTTGACGAGGGTCAGCAGCGCGAGTTATTGGCCTTCCGATAACTAAGTAATCAGCACCTTCTTGTACAGCTTTTGAAGGTGTCATGATGCGAACTTGGTCATCTGATTTTACAGAGTCATCTAAACGTATGCCAGGACAAACGGTTAATAGATTCGGTTGTAGTGCTTTGATCATATTAGCTTCAGCAGCGGATGATACAACGCCGTCAATGCCACATTCGGCGGCTAAGTTAGCCAAGCGAGAGACTATTTCGTCTTTATCACCTTGTAAGCCGATTTCATGTGCCATTGAGTCACTCATACTAGTGAGTAAAGTTACTGCGATTAATAGAGGAGGTTTTTGATAGCCTGCTAAAATATTTTTAGCATCTGACATCATTTTTCGACCACCCAAAGCATGAAGATCTACCATCCAGACACCTAATTCAGCTGCAACTTTTACAGCGCTTGCTACAGTGTTTGGAATATCATGGAATTTCAAATCTAAAAATACTTCAAAACCTTTATTTTGCATTTTTTCGACTATGCTAGGCCCTGTTAGTGTAAATAGCTCTTTACCTACTTTTAAACGGCAAAGATTTGGATCTAAAGCATCTATTAAATTTAGTGCATTTTTCTCATGATCTACGTCGATTGCGACGATGATGGGGGAAATTGGTTGCATACATTCCTCGTAACTATTTTCGTAGCGCTATAATATCAGAAACGGGTGCGACTGTATTCCAAGATTGGCAGCTAGGGCAATGCCATTGTAGAGTTTTTAAGATAAAGCCGCATTTTTCGCATCTGAATTGAGCGTAGTAATCAATAACTTGTTGAAAAGTTTGATGATATATCGTGAATTGCGCTTGTAATGAACCGTGTTTAAGTGTTGATAAATGATTGAGCAAAGTAATGCCTTGAAGATTTTTTGTCTGCTCTAAAGTTTTTGTTAAGTATTGAATTGCTTGAGGAACTGAATTATTTAAAACCAAAAAGTGTGTTTTCCAGATTTTTAAATAGAAAAATGTTGGGTGTTTTTCTATTTGTTTATCAATCCATGCTTGAAAAAGATGGTTGTTATTCATCAGCATTGCTCGATATATAATTGGTACAATCATTGGAATTAAAGAAAACTGTCTTTCTGAGACTATATCTAATTCTTCTAAAACTGTGTAATACCGTTTATTATGCAATGCGATGTAAGCTTGTATTAGATTCGCGCGAGCAGTTTTAGGTGATAATGCTAATGCTTGATGGGACCAAAAGCTTGCTTGTTCAAAATTGCTTTCATTGATGGATTGTTCCGCAAGCTCACAATAAAGATGTGCCATTTCTACAGAATATAAATTGCGGTGATTTTCAATGCGTTCATACATTCCAACGGCTTGTAGCCAATCTTGTTGTTGCTTATATAACCCCACTAATTTTAATGCTGCAGCTTCGGCATATGGTGTTGATAACAGCTCACGCAGTGTAGATTCGGATCGATCAAAGATGCCTGCAATACTATAATCTTTTGCCAGTGACATCAGTACCGTATAACGATTTTTATCATTGATGTCTAAAGTGCTCAGTAAGTGTTCATGTAACTCTATTGCTTTATCGACTTCACCTCTGCGTCGATATGCGTCGCCTAAGGTTAAGGTGAAGCTAATTCCTTCATCTTCAATATTTAATGGAATATTATTGTTCTCAAAAGATGAAGGGAGTTTATCGACATCTTTTTGTTTATCAAGATAAAAGCGAAGGCTTAAGTACTGGTGAAGTTTGCGTTTGCGAGAACTATCTACTTTCGCAGCATACCAGCCAATGATTAAGCCTAACGGCAATAATATCCAAATATATTCAAACATGAATTAGAGTGCAGTCTCTTCTTGGAGTTTTTTGAGAGATTTTTGTGCAGCCTTTAACTCTCGTTTTTGGCGCCAAGATTGCCCAAAATTACCTATGCTTAAGATCAATGTAACAATGATTCCACAGAAAGCACCTGATAAGAATATAATGCTAATAAAGCCAGGCATCGGCAATGTGGTTTCATCGAATAAAAAATCAAAAGCCACAATAGCGTCTTTATTTAAATAGAGAATAAAAAACACAAATACTAGAAATAATAAAAATAAAACGAAATTGAACCATTTAATAATTTTTTTCATTGTTATCCCTAATTGAAGGTATAAAAGTATGGTGTTTGATTATACCTAAGTCGTAAAGATTTTGTTGTGGTTATGTATTAAAAAAAATGACTTCTATGATATTATTCAGTATAGTGCTTAACAACTAATCAGAAATGTTAGGGATGGCTTGATAGTAAATCAGCCCATGATTTCCCTTATTGGAAAAGGTTTTAATTAAATTATTGCATCTAGAATAAATACTCTCTCTGGATGTCCTCTTTGGAATTGTTATACAAAGTTTACGATGAACAAAAAAATGAATATCGACTCAGGTGATGCTTTAAGTAATCATTTTAAACGCTCTATGGATAGCTCGCCTGAAATAAAAAATCTGCATCTTACGAATATGTTAAATAACGATGTTTTGAAGTTTATCCAATCTGAAAGTAAAAATTTTGATGGTAAACATTCTACAGTTATCTTAGCTCCTTCAGTATCTGAAGCTTTTGATGTATCTATATTGTTGCAGACTTTGATTGGTAAACAGCATGTTAAAGTGCTATATCCCCATACAAAAAATCTTGCTAATAATTTTGCATCGGTCATGGTAATTCCAGTGATGACATTTCAAGTCAATAAAGAATTGCCAGAATTGCTTTCTAATGTCGTGAATTGCTTTGTGATATTTGAAAATAATGATGTTGCGCATCTGGCAAACATCGTTAAAAATTCTTTAGATAAAATGCTGAGCGACTGTAGATGCATTCAGTTAAAATCCATGCCAATTTCACAAAATAGCGAAGATAAACCCAAAGTAGTCACTAAAAAAGTTACAAAACCTGTGATGAAAATGATTGTTGAAGAAGCGCAAGAGCCTGAATCAGAATCTATTAAAGAAGCCGGCATAGAATTTATTATTGAACCAATTGTTGAAGAGCAGGTTGAGCAAAGTACAATAGAAGACATTAAAGATGAGAATGTCGCCTCTGTAACAATGGATACAGCTGATACTCAGATTCCTGAAGGACATCATATAGTTTATGTTGACCGTAATTTTAAACGATCATATCTACGAAATCGTTTAAAAAGCTCGAATAAGAAAACATTAATTATTACAAGAACACGACATAATGCTCATCGCTTAGAAGAGTATTTGTATCAAGGTAAAGTACGTTCTAGAATTTTGCATGCAAACTTATCTGAGGAAGCAAAAGATAAAATTATTGAAAGATTTGTTTCAGGTGATTTATCTGTATTGTTATTACCAGAAGCAGTTGCTCAAACGATAACTTTAGACTGTGTTGATGATATTATTTTCTTTGACTTACCTGATGTAGGCATTGAATTTAAAGATCGAATTTCACTCATTGGTGAAAAGTTTGGTGTTGAAAATACATCCTCTTTGGTGACATTAGATGAAATTCCTTGGGTTGAGTCTATGGAAGTTGAGTTAAAATGGAGTTTACCAAAAGTACAGCCCGCTCCTCCTCAGCGATCACACAATATTTTACGCATTAAAAATCGTACAAATAGCGGCAAAGAAGTGCCGGAAAACACGGAAAAACGTGTTGGTGTGAATAGAGGTTTGCGCAAATTAGGTGGTAAAAACAATCTTAATAAAAAACGCAGTAATCCTGTTGCAAAACAGCCAAAAGACAACTTAAGTGATCATAACTCTATTTCTCATTCATCAGATGATCCATTTAATAGCGTGAATCAGTCAATTGTTAATGAAAATAGAAATCCATTTGCATTTGACTCATTTGAGGCAAGTATCTCTCGACAAAATAAACAGCGAGTTAAACAGTTATTTAGTCGTCGTGATAAGCCTATGAAAGATATTCAAAATGATTTTTCTGTTCAAAAACCTGAACGTAAAAGTGTTAAAATAGTGCACAGAAAAAAACGAACATTTGACATAGATGGAAATCAATAATCATATAAAATTTATAATTGTCAAAAACTTGTAAATTTGTTTTTTATCAAAAAGTTAGGATGTTAATTCATACTAACTTTTTTTTTAGATGTAGAAAAATTTATCATTACTGTTGCATTTTTAGGTGATTCATATATAAGGCTGTTATAAATTTATAAACGCGAGGTTCATATGAAAACAGATTTTGAAGATGATAATGATTTAATGGATGAAGATACCGTTGAAGAAGAAGATATTCCTGAGGTTAAAGTTTCTCAGTCTCAAGCTTGGCGTGATATCGAAGCGAAAAGAGAAGAAAGAGCTTTACTTAAACGACTAGAAAAGGAATATGATTTAGACGGATTGGATGATTGGGATGATTAATGACTTGAAAAAATCAGATCAATCCTCATGATAAGTAAACTATTTACTAAGTTTAAGGGAAGAAATATGAGTAATACTGAAAAAGATAACGAGTTATTGAACGAAACAGAGGAAGCAGTGGTAAGCGACTCAGATGTTGAGTTTGAAGCCTCAGAGTCTTTGGAAGAATCTGATTTAGCAGCACAAATTGAAAGTTTAACTCAAGAAAAAGATGCAATTTTTCAGCGTTTATTAACTTCAGAAGCTGATATGAAAAATTTGCGCAGAAGAACAGAGTTAGATTTAGCAAACGCACATAAGTTTGCTTTAGAAAAATTTGTGAAAGAGCTTTTACCTTGCTTAGATGCAATGGAAGCAGAAATTAAAGAATTAGAGAAAAAAACAGAGTTAACTGAAGAATTGATTAAGTTTAAAGAAGGTTCTGAATTAACTTATAGAATGTTATTAAATGCTGTAGAAAAATTTGGTGTTCAGCAGATTTCTCCAGTAGATGAGATGTTAAATCCAGATTTACATCAAGCGATTGCAGTTGTACCAATGCCAGATAAAAGTAGTAACGAGATTATAGATGTTACTCAAAAAGGGTATACTCTCAATGGGCGATTAGTCAGAGCTGCATTAGTAGTTGTTGCGCAATAATTGATTTATGAAAATTAAAAATAGGCTATATGTTAAATTGCCTAGGTAATTTAACATTTAGTCATTTTTATAGGAGAAATATATGAAATTTCTACATACTATGGTTCGAGTAACAGACTTAGAAAAATCAATGGATTTCTATTGTAATGTTTTGGGTTTGGTCGAAGTTCGTAGAAAAGAGTATCCTCAATGGGAATGTACTTTGGTTTATTTGGCAGTACCAAATGATCCATCCGGTGCTGAGGTAGAATTGACTTATAATTGGAATTCTGATGAAAAATATGGCATAGGTCGTGCTTTTGGTCATCTTGCTTTTGAGGTAGATGATATTTATGAAACATGCCAAAAGGTTTTAGATGCAGGTATTGAATTAAATGTTCCGCCTAGAGATGGTTGGATGGCATTTTTTAGATCACCTGATGATATTTCAATAGAATTGTTACAAAAAGGTGAAAAACTCGGGCCTAAAGAGCCTTGGGTTAATATGGAAAATAAAGGTTGGTGGTAATAATGCAAAAATTTCCAATGACAGTGGAAGGTGCTGAAACATTACGCAGAGAGATTCATGATTTAAAAACAGTACAAAGACCACAAATTACAGCTGCAATTGCTGAAGCTAGAGAACATGGTGATTTAAAAGAAAATGCTGAATATCATGCTGCACGTGAACAACAAGGTTTTGTTGAAGCACGTTTGGCTGACTACGAAGCTCGCTTATCTAATGCTCAAATTATTGATGTCAAAGCTATCGAGCCAACGGGTAAAGTGATTTTTGGCACAACCATTACATTGCTAAATTTAGATAATGATAAAGAAGTCACATATAAAATCGTAGGCGAACATGAAGCTAATGTTAAGCAGGGAATGATCTCTGTAACATCTCCGATTGCTCGTGCTTTAATTGGTAAAGAAGAAGGTGATGAAGTTCGTATTGAAACCCCTGGAGGCGTTCAATTATATGAAATTTTAACAGTAGAGCATATTTAATGGCAGATAAACACTCGACAGCATTTAAACCACTGACTTACCACCCATTAGGAAAGTGGCTGATAGTAGGGCTTTTATTTGCGGGTGTTTATTTTTTTCATCAGTTCTTTGCTCCAGGTTTGGCTGCAATTATTATTGCAGTTGTAACGTGGCCAGCCTTTAAAGATTTGATGAAGCTAACAGGCAATCGTTCTGTTGTTGCCTCAAGTATTGCTATTATTGTTATCACGTTATTAATAGTTATTCCTATTCTTTGGCTTGGACACTATTTGTTATTTGAGTTTAAAGGATTTAGTAACTGGTTAGTGCAGCTCAATCGGTATGGTGGCGCAACGCCAGAGTGGATTAAAAATCTTCCGCTAGCAGGCAATCAATTAAATGAATGGTGGATTGAATATTTAGGAAAGGAAAATGGCCTAAATGAACTGTTGCAATTGGTTGGTTTACAACGAGTTACAGGTTTTGCTAATTATATTTTGGCATTAGGTAAAAGCTTTGCAAGTGCAGGTTTTTATTTGCTATTCATATTAATCATTTTGTTTTTCTTATATAAAGATGGCACTAAGTTGCAAGATAATCTATCTAAGGTTGGCCACATTATTTTTGTAGAGCGTTGGGAGAGAATGTCCGGCGTTATTCCAATTATGATTCGCTCAACTGTTACCGGTATGGTGATCATAGCGATTGGTGAAGGTGTTGTTTTTGGTATTGCTTATTGGTTGGTTGGCATACCTTCTTCTACAGCATTGACTTTAGCAATCATGACAGGAATATTTGCTTTAATTCCTGGTGGCGCACCTTTATCAATGACATTGGTCTCTGTTTATTTAGTCGGTAGTGGAACACCAACGCAAGGTTTAATTTTATTTGCATGGGGCGCTTGCCAATTATTCATTGTAGATAAAACAATTCGTCCTAAATTAGTTGGAGGTCCAGCAAAACTACCATTTTTACCTACTTTTTTTGGTTTAGTCGGTGGTTTACAAACGATGGGTTTATTAGGTTTGTTTATTGGTCCCGTGTTAATGGCGTTGATTTTAGTCATTTGGCGTGAATGGGTTTACGATGAAGAACATATTGTTTTAGAAGAAAAGATTGTTTTAAGACGCCAAGGTCGTGTTAAACGCCCGCGTTTTCGAAGATTAATTCGTAGAAGATCAAACTAGTTATAACAAAAAAGCCTTTAGAATTCCTAAAGGCTTTTTTATTTCAATTATGAAAATGAGATGGGTTGTTTTAAAACGACCAGCATAACAATCGCAACTAATAATATGGTTGGCAATTCATTGAATAATCGATAAAACTTATGGCTATGGGTATTAAGATCTAGTCTGAATTTTTTGACATAGACTCTGCACACAACATGGTAAATAACCAATAAAGTTACTAATAATAATTTAATATGCAACCATGCCATTTTCATGATGCCTGGATTTAAGGTAATTAAATAAATGCCTAGTGCAATAGTACAAACAGCGCCAATATCCATCATGATCGCTAATTTGCGTTCCATGACTTTAAAAGTTGCGCTTGTTTGTTCATCTTTATTCATTGCGTGATAAACAAATAGTCGAGGTAGATAAAATAGGCCTGCAAACCAAGTCACCATTGCAATAATGTGTAATGCTTTATAAACGTTGTAACTCATTATCATTTTCCTGCTCTAAAAAAGGTGACTCATTGTAACGCTGAATTGCAAATAGTTAAATTGTTCTTATTGGTCGCTTGCTATTCATTCCTTGAGTTATGAGATGCACTTAGAGATAATATGCAAATTATTTAACTCAGGATTGATGCTTTCAAATGGCTAATGGAATTGTACGACGAAAAACAACTCAAGTGATGGTGGGTAATGTAGGGATAGGATCTGATTATCCAATTAGAATCCAATCGATGACAAATACCGATACTGAAGATGTTATCGCAACCACACAGCAAATTATGGAATTGGCAGATGTCGGTTCTGAATTAGTTAGGATTACTGTAAACACTGACAAAGCAGCGCAAGCTGTACCTGAGATTGTCAGTCGTTTAGCTAA
>CANRJX010000076.1 GCA_947631095.1 uncultured Wohlfahrtiimonas sp. | reverse complement strand
AACCTTTTACTCTTTGGTTGGCTAATGGATAATCCCAGTTGAAAAACTGGTTTTGAATTTCTTAATGCGACAGAACCAGATTGGATAGGTGAAGTTCCAAATCATTTAAATCCTATAAAACACCCTCAACAAGACTTTTTTATAGCGGATATTTTTGATGCTATTAGTTTCCAATTAGATATGGCTAGTATGGAGTTTCCATTATTTGCATTAAAAGCTGGTGATAAAAAAGAAAGAAATTATAAAAAAGAAGGTTTTACTGTTGATATTGTTCCAAGTGTAAAGTATGGATTGGCAACTATTCATGACAAGGATATTTGGATTTATTGCGTGTCTAAAATTATGCAGGCTGTACGAGAAAATCAGAATGTCAGTAAAATTGTACATTTTACTATCTACGACTATTTAAAAACTACCAATAGAGCAATTGGTGGTCGCCAATATGAATTGACCAAAGATAGTTTAGATCGATTACGCAGCACAACCATTACTACGAATATAGAAACTAATGGTAGAAGAGAAGCTAGAGGTTTTGGACTCATTGATGCTTGGCACCTTGTAGAAGAGAAAGACGGTAGGATGATACGAGTGTCTGTAACCTTACCTGATTGGTTATATCGTTCTATTGAAAGTAAATCTGTATTAACCATTAATCCTGACTATTTTCGCCTTAGAAAGCCTCTAGATCGTCGAATTTATGAGTTAGCTAGGAAACACTGTGGGAATAATCAATCGTGGAAATTTGACCTATCTACACTTCATCAGCGTAGTGGAAGTACCGCTAGCATGAAAGAATTTAGAAAAGCGATTAAATCATTGGCTGAAAGTAATCAATTACCTGATTATTGTGTTGAATTTGATGGTAAAAAAAATCAAGTGACTTTTGTTAAACGTGTCAGCCTGAAAAATTTAACAGAAGAAATAAAAGTGGAAGCCAAAGAGTCAAAACCTAAGCGTAAATGTATAACTGAATATGAAGCTGGTCAATTAGCAAGACCAGGTGAAGAATGGCCTGAATTATTACAGCGTATTGGCTCTGAATATCACGTAATATTTGAAAAAAACACATAATAACTATTAAAATAAAGGATATGAATGATTATGTTTCAATCTAATAGGACTTATTACATTTCTTTTTTATCAAGCCTAATATTTTATCCAATTATACGACTAGGATTTTCTAGCACAGGTTATGATAAAAATAGTTATTTCATCATAATTTTATTTCTAGTTGTAGGCTTTATTCCAGCACTAATTACCGCTTCAATTAGCATTAAACTCAGAAACAAATTTTTACAGGAAAGTTCTAATTTAAATTTAACTAAAATAAAATGGTTTAGTTATTCCATTATCAACGGAATATTTGTTTCGGTTCTGATGCTTTTTATTATTGCTTTTCTTTTTAATGGACTAAATGAAATAGGAATTGTACTTAGATTTACGCAAATATTCGGAATATCCGCCTTTTTTTGCTCATTATTAGCATGTGTTATTCTACTCTACAAAGATCTACACTTTAAATGGAGGCTTTGAAGGTTATTCTTAGAATAATCAATGAATTTAACAGAACATTTGGAAGTAGAACTCTAAGGATAATTCACTCATGGCCATTGTAAGTATTTCTGAAGCTGCAAGAATTACAGGAAAAGCACGAAGCACCATACAGTCATATATTAAGACAGGTAAGCTGTCTAAAACTACAGACAGTCATACAAGTGTAGTAGGTGTTGATACTTCTGAGCTTATAAGGTGCTTCGGTCAATTAATTACTACACCTATCGGACATGTAGCGAATGAACAAATCAGTCAGCAAACTACACCTGATACTACATCTAGTACTACAGGTGAAATTAGCAAAATAACCGTATTAGAAAAAGAAATTGAGCTTCTAAAGAAAATTATCGAAGAAAAGGATGAGCATAATAAAAGCTTAAAACAAGCCATGCTTATGCTTGAACATAAAGACCAAAAACAAGAAAAAGCAACAAGTTGGCTTACACGTTTATTTTCTAGAGAAACTTAATTTATTAATACGACAGAACCCGAGAAATTTTGGAAGATATCCACTAACGGCCTAAATAAACCCTCGTGACATACTCACGACCATGGCCTAACTCCTCACTGACGATGAGCCTGGCTTTTTCATCGATACTTTTTTCATGGTCTGTCATCTGCTGATAGGTTTTACCACCCTTTCGAGGGCACTGCCATCCTGTTAGGTCAAGATAACGTGTTTGAGCATAATGATGACGTAAGCCATGGTTGTTATAGAGGCCTGCATCTTCACATTGAGATTTGTAGAGATTCATCTGTTTTTTATAGTTACGATCATTGCCATCTTTGTCTTTATCGATGAAAGCTTTAATACCCCGATCTTTTTGAAATTGCATGGCTTCTTTGAGAAAGCTGCGTTGTGCTTCAGTTAAGACAGGCACAACTCTAGGTCTGCCACCTTTGGTGCCAATCTCGATGTTGAGGATCTGTTGTTGAGCGTCATAATCTCTTTTGGGATAGAACAGAATGGATTCTTTTCTGCGTAAGCCAAAGAGTTCTTGTGCTTTGAGTGACATTTGAATGCAGGGATCTTTAATTTTAGCGAGATCTTCAGTGGTTCTTGAGATGGCTCGATTGATGTCATTGGCTGGCATTTTACGCTCTTCAATGCCGAGATCCTTATTGGACTGTGGAATCATCATAGGTTTACCCACTTTCACTGCCAACCATCGAAGATGAGACATTCTGTTTTTGATTTCAGCGGTGCTGATGCCTTTGGCTTGCCATTGGTCTAAGAGATATTGAATATGTTTCAATTTTAATTGGTCAACATCATAAATCTTATAGCCCCCTTCAAAAATGTCTTGAATGGCACGGTTCAGTACTTGTTTACGACCATGATGGGTTTGAAAAGAGCGTTCACGTTTATTGGTGAAGCTTTCTAATGAGGTTCTGAGCTTATAGTTACGAATGATGTGTGTTCTTTTCGTTTTATTCTGATGCGTAACATTGGCTGAATAGCCACCATTATTCTCATTGGATGATTCACTGTTTAGGCCTTGGGCCTCTGGTTTGGAACTCATGATTGCCTCACAAAAATTAGCACTGTTAAAAATAACAGGTACAGAAAAACCGTTTTTTAATGAATTTTCACTAAAAAACTGCTGAATGTTTCAATTTTTGATCCCATTTAAGGGAGTTTAGTTTAATGCCTTGCCACTTCATATTCGGAAATACAAAGTCTTTTTTAAGCGCAAGTTTGGTGCTGCTTTGAAAATTTGAAGCTTTTCTCTCACTTTCACACTACATAAATCTTCATTCCCATTCTGTGCAACTGCTTGAATGTTGAACCGCAGACGCATCTACGTTGTTGTGTGAAAGCGTTGAATAGTGAGTTAACTCAACTACTCGTTGTACTCATTGAAATGCAGTACTGACATTGATGATTAGAGTGATTGCTGCACTGAATAAGACTTTGCCAGAGTCTTATTACCTGTGAAAAAGGTCGATATACGTTCGACCAGCCCGCCTGTGAAAGATCGTTAGATGAAGTTTGCCAACACTCTATCTAACTTAATGCACCTCTACTTTCAGGTGCGAATGAACACCTGGCATGATTGTCTCCGCACTATGACACTACCCATAGTGCTTCAGAGGCTCATACAGCCTCGCACGGATAACCGTGCTTTCTCTATAAGTTCTATGTTGACACTAGCTAACCACTCTACTGTCATCCACCCCATAACTTCTGAGATTTTGTCATCATCACGTCATTGAAAGTGTTGTGATGAGACCCATAGCCATTAAAAAATAAACTCTTTTCATCTCAAACAAAGAGATTGCAAAGATTGTGCTGCCCTGACAATGTCAGTGGGTACTTTCGCAGCTTGAGTACCCTCTACTAAGTGCTACGCACTATTCTTTTGAAACATCATTCATAACTAATGCTGCTTCTTCATCTTTGAATTGCTGAACAACTTTGGACAACTGCTCAACAATATTTTGATTCTCTTCTTCTGCCAAAACACTCAAAAAGAGTGGTTTTAACTGAGCTTGTTCACGGAGTGCTCGTTCAATTTGACGCTGTTTTTGTTCAGCTTTTTGACGTTTTTTCTCACGTTTTAAGAATTTTTCCAACTCATTCAAACGATTGAATTTTTGTTGCAATTCAGCAACTTCACGTCTTAATCGCTTCGTTTCAGTTGCGTGATCCTGAGTTAACACATTCATAGCTTTTTGATGCTCTAACACCAATAATTCATTGCGTTCAACTTCATGCTCATAAGCTTCTCTATTGGCATAACTCTCAATGAGATCGTCATGGCTGTTAATTACATCCAAATCATAGAAAAATTGCGCTAATTCATTACTATCATCATCTTTTTTTCTTTGAATAGCCTCCATAACAACAGATTTTAATTCAGACAAAAGATTTTCAACATCACCAATTTTTAGTGAAATCGATCCTAAAATGCCTGAGTTTTTCTTCAGTTCTTTAAGCTTCTCATGAGCTTTTACAAATCCTTGATCTGCCGTTTTGCAACATCTATCCATTGATTCTGAAACAGCTTGATCATACTCAACACCCACTTTGAATTGTGCTTCATTGAGTTGCTTTTGGATGATCTCTAGTTGTTTCAAATCTTTCATGGTGTCTCATTCAATTCAAAAAACGTGTTGCAATTATAACAGAAAAAGATTGATTCAGTTTTTAATAATGATCTTTTATTTGCAACAACTCCATGAATTTTCAATTCTAACAAATTTTTCATCATTTTCTGTCAGTGGCGGTAAAATACCACTGACAGAAAATAATTGTGGTACAATCATCCCGTGGAGAAAAATCCTGTGAAAAAGTTTTTCGAAGCAATGGGCCCTTATTAAAAAAATAAGCGGCCCATTTTTTATAGAGAGAATTTGTCACATGGCCAATAGAAAATATTGGCAAACAATTCTAAAAATTAATGACAATTGATTTTGATGAATTCTTCCCAATCGACAGAATCAGATCTTAAAGAAGATTCATTTTGAAATTGAATGATGTCATAGAAAATGGACAATAAATCATGCTGACGTTTTGGATCAGGATGACTGGTTGTTAAATTAAAGATCGCTGAAAAAGTTTCTTCTTTATTAAAAGCATTGGATTCAAAAGTTCGCAGCAAATTTAAACACTCATGACTGAGAACCGTTTCTGCATTGTTTGATTGTAGATATTCAGAAACTTTATTGATTTGAGATTTAATCGTTTTAGGACTCATCAAAACTGTCATGTTTTTCTCATTTATTGATAGTCAAAATACTCTAGCACAAATCCCTGATCATTTTTAATGAAACCTATGAGTACTAATATCAATAGGAAGGCTATAAATAGCCCAAATTTTGGATTAAATGATATTGAATGAAGAAACTATAGTGATTTACATGAAAAGTGATTGTATACACCTTAAAATTTGTTTTTGAAGATTTTAATACCTTTTTTACAAAAGGTTTTACTCGGTTCTTTTGTATGGCACTGCCATCTTGATTTTTTTAGTGAGGTTTTAAAAAAAGGAAGCCAATGGCTTCTTTTGATTTAAAAAATGATTTAAAGAATGATTTAGTAAAAAAAAACAGCACCAAAGGTATTGGTATTGCTTGCTTTTAAGATTTTAAATGTATGTGAAGTCACGTAATAGCCGTATGTGAAGTCACGTAATAGCCGTATGTGAAGTCACGTAATAGCCGTATGTGAAGTCACGTTATTATTTGTTGACGTGTATGTGAAGTCACGTTAGTATTTCTGCTTATGGATCATACTTAATAAAATGGTTGAGAAGGTTACAAGCTATGAATAATGAGGTTAATGGAAAACATTTAAGTCCACTTAAGCATCCTCAACAAGATTTTTTTATTGCAGATATTTTTGATGCCATCAGTTTACAACTAGATATGGCTAGCATGGAATATCCATTGTTTGCATTAAAGGCAGGAATTAAAAAAGGTCGGGAATTTCAGCAAGGAAATTTTAGTATCAAAATTTCGCCTTCAGTAGATTATGGATTGGCAACGATTCATGATAAAGATATTTGGATTTATTGTATTTCTAAATTGATGCAAGGAATGAGAGATGGCTCTGAGATTAGTAGAACTGTTCATTTTACAATTTATGATTATTTGAAAACCACAAATAGGGGAGTTGGTGGGAGAGAATATGAATTAGCTAAAGATAGCCTAGATCGATTGCGTAGTACAACAATAACAACAAATATAGAGACGGCAGATAGAAGAGAGGCCAGAGGATTTGGACTCATTGATGCCTGGAAAATTGTTGAAGAGAAAGATGGTCGAATGATTCGTGTATCTGTTACTTTACCAGAATGGTTATATAGATCTATTGAAAGTAAGTCAGTATTAACCATTAGCCCAGATTATTTTCGGTTGCGTAAACCACTCGATCGTAGAATTTATGAATTAGCGAGAAAACATTGTGGTCAAAATAATCAATGGACTTTCAATTTAGATACCTTACAAAAGAGAACAGGTAGTACTTCTAATCTACGATTATTTAGGCAAGCCATTAGATCATTGGCTAAAAGTAACCAACTACCTGACTATTTAGTCCAATATAACCAGGAAAAAGATCAAGTAACCTTTTTTAATCGCTTTACTAAGAATGAAGCATACATTACTGAGTCGGAATTTATTCAGTTGGGCTACGGAAAAGATTCTTATCAAACAGTGATTGAAGCTTTGTCTCAAGGTAAAAAAATCCCAAAAGATCTTCAAGAAAAATATAATGTGACGGATAAAAGTTTCATTCAGGCTAAAAATACTGCATCCAAAATAGACGGTTTGAAACAAAGTGCCCAAAAATATTTTGTTCTTGACCAGGCTGTAATAGAAAGAATCTGTAACACGATATCTAAAAATATTCATTCTGGACCATTTATAACAGAAGAAGTTAAGCAATCAATGATAAAAATAGAGATCAATGAAATTTATGATCAAATTGCTAATACTCATATTGTGACTGATGAAAATAAAACCTCATTAAGTGAGGGTAGATTTAAGGAGATTTTGTACGATATCTTCAATATACCGAAGGCGTAATATATTAATTTAGTAACATTAATAATATCTTCGTTGTTACAATATTTCTCTAGTATTTAATAATTTTTTATAGAAGGGTTATATGTCTGTATATGGTTTGTGGAACAATAAGGGCGGGGTTGGTAAAAGCTATTTAACTTTTCAAATAGCCTCTGAATATGCAGCTCAACATCCAAATAAGAAAGTTGTTGTTATTGACTTATGTCCTCAAGCTAATGCATCGATGATGTTATTGGGGGGGGTTATTGATGGATATAATAACTTAGAAAAAATTGGACAAAGTACAATAGCAGGATATGTACAAGATAGAATAGTAAGCCCTTATATTGATCCTAAAAAGGGCTATACCTATCTAACGCAAGTAAATAAGTTCAATAATAAGGTTAAAGACAATTTATATCTGGTAGCGGGTGATAATAGATTAGAGTTGCAAGCAGATAGAATTATTTCAGCAACACGATCTGGTCCTGATGACGCTTGGCAAAAAGTTCATTTATGGATTACTGATTTAATCCATAGTATTAAAGGAAATTTTCAAAATATAGATGTAACATTTTTTATTGATTTTAATCCTAGTTTTTCAATTTATACAACAATAGGACTGTCTGCAACAGACTTTTTATTGATACCTTTTACAGCAGATGGGTCATCTTTGCGAGCAGTTAAGAATGTTATTACATTAATTTATGGTTCACAAAAATCTGGGGGTGAAGATTCTTTATTTGTTTTAAGAAGCCAACAATTTAGAATGACCGTTCCTAAAATTTATATGTACATTGGCAATAGATTAACACAAGCAAACTCTGGTGCTGCAGGCGCATTTAAATCTGTAATTAATGAAATCACAGATGAGATTTGGAAGCTTTGGAATACTGATGCATCTGTTTTTCAAACACATCCAAATGGTGCTCCAACACCAAAAAATGAGCGTTTATTTAAGCAAATGTTCTTAGCTGAAGTAAATGATGCTAATACGGCTTCTGTTTTTTCTGGTGTTACTGGTATTCCTATCCCGTTGGTTACCAGTGGTCCAGCTAAAGATATGAATGGTAAAAAAGTTTCTATCAACCAATCTCAATTAGATAAACAAATACCAAATATTAAGGAATTGGTTTCTAGAATTTCATAATCATTAATCCATAAAGTTTTGCTGTAAAATTTTATGGATTAAATCATTTACACTCGTATTACTTTTTTCAGAAGCTTTTTTAATTTTAGAGTGCAAAGATGGTTGCATTAAAAGTTGTAGCCTTTTACTCTTAGTTTCTATTAATTCAGTGTTAGGCTTCATCGGGTGAATATCCTCTGTTTTTGATAGGGAACTAGTAGAAATAAAATCCATAGCTGGAGACTTAAAATTCTTTGTCATTACTGGATCTCCTTCCAGATTTCAGTCATCAATGAATTATAATCCTGCGCTGCGTTGCATCTTTCAGCATAAGTGAATATATCCATTTGCATAGCTTGTGCCTCTTTAATGCTGATGTTATCACGTATATGTTGTGTGTATACAGTTGTGTGTATACATTTAGCTGTGTTTTTTATAACAGATTGAAGATCTTTGTTTAGTATAGATCTAGTATTGTGTTTAGTTAAAATAATTCCTAGAACTGTTAAACTAGGATTTGTATATTCTTTAATTGATTCTATCGTTTGATTTAATTGAGAGATCCCTTGCAAACTAAAAATATCAGCTTGAGCTGGAACTAATACATAGTTACTAGCAGTTAATGCATTAATTGTTAGAATATTAAGAGTTGGTGGAGTGTCTATTATTATGTAATCAAACTTTGGAATGTTTTTTAGAGCATCTCTTAGTCTATATTCTTTGCCTACGTCTGGTAAATATTTATCAATACTTGCTAGATTTGGGTTAGAGGGAAGAACAAAATATTTTTGATCCGAAAAAAAACATTTTTGTGTATCTATGATTTTATCAGTCAAAACATCTAAACTAGAATAATTATGGTTATGTGCTTTTAATGCATAAGATAAATTACCTTGTTGGTCTAAATCTATGAATAATACATTTTGTTTTTTATATTTTTGTAACCAAGCTCCTATAGCCTGTGCAGTAGTTGTTTTACCAACACCACCTTTCTGATTAATTACAGTAATAATTTTTGCCATAATTTCCTCTGATATATTGATATTATTCTAATTAAAACACACATACATCTAAATGTATACACTTAGATGCATGTGTATATTGAAGCCTATTAATAAACGCTATATTAACAATACATGAAGGAGTTATTTAAATATAAGTTGTAGTTATTATGCTTATTCTATATAGGCCTGTATACATTTAAATGTATACATATAAATGTATAATAAGTATATCTATGTTCTAGAGTGCTTTTCAATTCCATCAAACGATCGTTTGATGGAATACACAATACTTAAAAATGTATTTACTCAATAACTCATTTAAGTAATTGAGTTATCTGCTCTGTTAAAACTTCTTTAACGGTCTTTTTATGATTAATTGCATACAGCTTTAATTGCATATGCAAGTCTTCATCTAAATCAAAATTCACCCTAATCTTTTTTTGATCAGTTACATCGGCTAAAGTTTTTTCTTTAACATTTTTGCTGGTTCTGTCGCATTAAGAAATCACAAATAGCGAAATCCTAAAATTTCAGTTCTATGACATCAATTCATAAAATACA
>CANRJX010000075.1 GCA_947631095.1 uncultured Wohlfahrtiimonas sp. | reverse complement strand
ATACATCTTATTCAATAAACTTATACCACTGAAAGCCTCTGTCCTCACGGACAGGGGCTTTTTTGCTTTTTAATCAACCTAAAAGGAAATCATGATGGAAAATTACATTTGTTGCCCAGTCTGCGATTCAACCCGTATTCGTGAGCGTCATATTGGCAAAAAGGGCGGTGCTGTCGCTGGTGGAGTTTCCGGCGCATTAAGCGGGGCAGCTATAGGCTCAGCGATTCCTGTTGTCGGAACGATTGCCGGTGCTGCGGTAGGGGCGTTATTTGGGCGGTTTGTTGCAGGGGCTGCTGCTGGAGCGGTAACGGGGGCGGCTTTAGATGGAGTGGTGTTTGATCGTTATGAATGTGTGGACTGTGAATATACGTTTGATTGATTTAACTATTTTACTGAATTAGGCCATTCGATAACAGCTTCCTGATTTTCATGGCATAATTATTTCAATATATCAATCTCTAATTGTGATTAGCGAAGCTCTTGGTCTAGCAATGATAGTTTTAGCTTATTCCAAAAGATAATCACGCCAATTATGAGTATGGATCACGTCTATATTTGCTCCAAAACGTTGTAACCACCACAAAGTTTGTTAGTCGTTTGCGACTTTTGCTTTCAATAAACATCAACTATATTAATCAGGTTCTGATATCCACTGGACCTCACTGACATGTGCTTCTGACACAGAGGGATGATCTGAACCTTCAGATCAGAAAAATTTCGATCTATTCAACAAAACCGCTGACAATAAAAAACTACCGTTAGTAACAAAGATCACCGTGCATAAAGCACGGTGATCTCTATATATCCACTATCTTAAGACATAAATATCTTATATGTGAGGTTTATTCTTTTAAAGAATCTATGAACATATCCAAATTATTATCGATAAAATCATATTGTCCAGTCTCATGATCCCAAAAAATGATAGATGGTATATTTGATACTCTAAAGTCAAAACAGATTAGATTACCAAAAGGGTCTTTACCAAAAGGCACGATTTTATTCATGCCTAAATCATCCATCCAAAAATAGATATTGGCTTTTCTATTTGGATCCCAATTAATTAATGCTTCAAATACGCCTTCTCGACCATTAGATACATCAAAAAGATTTTTTGTTGGAGAACCACCATTATTTTTTTCTATAAGATTTTTATAAGTATCTGGAAATTTTATTTCGTACTTATGTTCAAATTCATCCAATTGAACTGGATTTACCTCACCTCTACCTTTTGTCCATTCTAGTGCCATAACTCACTCCTATCTATTTTCATTACCGCCGCCCCAGATAGATTTTCCACCTGTATGTGCGGTTTTGGCATGTATTTCAGTATCTACTAACTGCATCACACCTTTACTCTCACTATGATGCCATGTATAACCTTCAGGGGTATTGCCATTTACAATATCTTCGAGCTGTTCACTATCAAATATTTCTTTTGCTTCACTTTCATTATTTTCTACCCAATCCTTTAGTTGGTTATTTGACTCTTTAAATTGCTGATTATCAGAAGCCTGTAATTTGTCCTCTGGCAGTTTTGCGTCAAACTTTGAGTCAAATATAGGGAAAACACCTTCAAATTTTATATTTTCATCAATTTCGACTGTTTTCCTTTCATAAGGAACATCAGTTATAGGATGATTTTTCCCTTCTAAGCTACTATTTCTAGTACCTCTATCATCACTGACAATAGATTGTTTCTCATCCACACTATCTTTAGATAAATCTGTCCCAAATTTTTTTGAAAAATCAGGAATTTTATCTGCTAGTTTTTTAAAAGAGGATGTTATCTCATTAAATGCTATCATACTCATAGCAATGCTTCCTCCCGATTTCTAATTTCTAATTTTTTTGATTCAAAGAATGGTTGGTTATGTGGTGCTTCTTCACCTAATGCATCCAGTACCATAACAAGTAATTCATTTTGCTCATTAACACTTAATTGTGTCTTATCTAAGTCCATAAATATAGCTTGGGCTAAATAGCGAATCCAAAGATCGATATTCTGTGTCATTGGTACACGATCTAATAGCATCAATAAATTAAATGTTTCTATAACTCTTTGATGTATTTTTATTTTTTCTTTTGCATATTCATCAGAATATGTAGGTTGGAGGAGAGTTTCATTTTTAATGAAATCCGAAATTAACGTCTTAACTATTTGAGTAAATTTAAGTTTACGCTGATCAGTCAAACGAACTGATTTTGCATCGTGTACAAATGGTCGAATAAATTCGTCATCAAACTGATTGAATTGACATAATACTGGTTCTAACCAATTGTTTTGAAAAACCGCAGCACATCCAGTTTTTAGCCGTGATAGCTCTTCAATTTGCTCTTCACTCAAACGTGCAGCTTTTCCAACTAAATTGCGATCATCAAAGTCTGGCAACCTTAAAATAATTTTAGTATTGGTATTCCTAATTACTGATGGATCTAAAAGGCCGGGAGACTGATCTGCAATAATAAAACTTTCGCCGAATGTACGCATTTCCGCGATAGCATTTGAAATCATTTCGACTGACTTACCTTGCAAATTTGCACTTTCCTGACTTTGATCTGAAGAAGTTCGTCTTAACAGATTATGAGCCTCTTCTAATACGGTAATATGTTTTAACTTAGCGTTATGGCCAGATACCGTTGCCATACGATATTCTTGTAATTTTAAAAATAATATCCCCATCAGTAACGATTTTGTTTCTGATGATCCAACACGCGATAAGTCAATAATACAAGACTCATCAAATAAAATAGAGGGAGGTAACTCATCTTTATTGAAAATAGTGCTAAAATAGCCATTAGTTAAAGATTTAACTCTTGTTACTAGGGCACCTACATAATTACCTTTCATTTCCTGAGAGTAATCTGATGTATTTATAACCTCAGGCAACGTCATAAGTAAATCGTAAAAATCCGGATATATAGGTGTATCTTCTTTACATTCTGAGTTTAATAAATCCCAACCTTTCCTTTCATAGGTTAATTCGATTGCTTCTTTCAAAATAGCAGGCATTGCAGCATACATCGGCCATACTGCATTTAGAATCTCTATCAACCGATCAATATGCTCAATTACATGAATATCAGCTGGAAATGAAAAAGGATTTATACGTAATAGAGGCGTTAATTTCGGGTTAGTTCCAAATACATTCACACCTTTACGACCACCAAAAATATTTTTATATTCACCTTTTGCTGGTTCAATGATTAAAAAAGGAATTTTTTTCTCTGTTCTAAGTTTATTCAAAATTGAATATATTGCATTAGACTTACCAGCCCCAGTACTACCGGTAACAAATACATGCGAAGATAGAGAGTCAATATCTAGAGCCACATCATAAGCTAGATCAGTTGAACCAAAATTGAATATTTTACCTATAGAAAAACTTTCATTTTCTTGGCTATTTAAGCACGTAACAGAACGCCCAAAGGCAACGGAGTCAAATACAGGTATACCTGGTAAAGACTTATTAGGTAATCCCATTGCAATTGCCATTTCTCTAGTGCTAATCAAAGATGTTGTTGAAAGCACCGATGTATTAAAACTGGTAGGAGCTTTAAAAATAGGATGTTTTAATTGTGCAATATACCTTTTCATTTCATTAAATGAATCTGGTTGGTTATGTTTATTCCAAACACCTATTGCATTACGCTCCAATCCTGATACTTCTCCTCGAAGGATTCCAGAATAAAGGTCCGCGCCTAAACGCACATTTAATTCATCTTCACCTGCAAAATACGCCCCCCAATTCCACATGCCAAAATTTTTACATTCATCTATACGTTTAAGCTGATTATCAATCAATTCTAATAAGCTAGTAATGTTACGATTTTTCTCTGTTACTTGTATCGTTTTTGCTGTTCCATCGGTTGTTGTTTCTGAATGGGTTTCATTACGGTTATATGAGTTGGCATTCGATTTTGATGTTCCATGTGCAGAAGAAATACTTTCACTTGTTCCTTTAGTCTCTGTGTTCGATTCTGAAGTAGAACCACCAAATATACCAGTGGTAAGTCCAACGATTGCACCAACTGCAGCACCTGGACCTGCAGCTAACCCTCCTGTGCTTGCCCCACCATAAATTCCGCCAGCTATAGCTCCCGATGCAGCACCAGCGAGAGCACGCTTTATGTCAAAATTAGATCGGGTTTCAGTATCTCCTTTCGTTGTAGAATGATTACTACCAGCAGTTACAGTTTGTGTTTCACTGGTTGTATGTGTGACCGTTTCAGTAAAACCTTTAGATAAAGCAACACCTAAAGATCGGCTTTCATTTTCAGTTAAAGAAAGCTGTTTCTGCTCGAAAACAGATAAAGCTGTATAAATCTTTTGATATGCGACTTCTATTTGTTCTAATTCTGTACGGCTTACCGGAGTTGCTTGAATCACTGCGATATACTCACGCCCACGCATACCTTCAATCAACTTTTCCAAACCCTGTGAAAATGTTTTAGCATCTTCACCTTTTTGAGATGGAACTCCTACTACACTTGCAATCGCATTAATATTATCGCTCTGAATAGGATTTAATAAATTATATATATCCTTATTGAAAAGATTTTTAGATATATCAACACCAGGAAAATTGCCTTTCATTGATGCTTCTAAAGTTTCCATGCCATCAAAACCTGCTTGGCCTGATTGAACGGCTGTTTTATGTGTGCCTATATAAATATCAGTATGCGAATGCTCTGCTTTTAATATTAATACAACAGAGCTATTGGAACTATGCAACGTAGAAAATACATTGTTGAATTTATGTAGATTATCTTCATTTCTATCATAAACAATGCGTGTCAATTTACGTATCCGGGTATTAGTCACAACACTTTCTAAAGACGTAGTGAGTGGCACAAGGTCAAATTGATTTATGTTGTCTAAATAACGTTTAAAAACGACTGTATCAAACTCATTGACCGATTGTATTAACTTATTTTGATCTAGCGTATTTAATCCATTTAACATACTTATTTCCTATTATTTTTTAGATAGGCTGTTCCTAACCCAACAACCATTCCGATAACTAAACCACCAATACCAAAACCTAATAATTTACCACCAACACCACCAATAATCGCACCAACCCCACCACGTATATAATAATCCTTAGATTGTGGTAACGTCGATGTAGGTGAGTATTCCGCTCTCTCTTGAATAATTTGAAAATCAGGATGACCTTGTTCTCTTAGATATTGCATAACTTGCATGATATGTTGCAATTTTTTTTCTGAGTAATTGAATTTAAAATCGCTCCTTAAAGTTTCCCAATAATTTTTATCCCATTGGTTTTTATCAGTCAGGAAAATAGTTTTCATATCATCTTCTTGATACAGATCAATACCTTTATTTTTTAATAAGCTATTAGCTTCACTTGCCCACTCTAAAGTGAGCATTCTGCTTTGATTTCTATCGTTATTTAGTTGGCGAATGATAATGGATTTCGCCATATTTAAATCTGAATGGTTAATTGCCTGAGTCAAATTCTGCGGTATCATATTAAACTCCTACCTCTAAAATTTTATTAAGTTTAGCTTCAAAATCATTAAACCAATCATGTTCAATCTTATGCTTTTCTAATATAGCTTGTTTTTGTTCTTTATCATTCTGAGCTATTTTTATTTGATTCATTGTATATTCAAGCTTTTCATCTAAATCTTTCATGTGATTTAACAATACTTTTTTTGCATTTTCAAAATTATCTTTTGCTTTTTTTTCAAAAGTATCCATGAGAGAAAATTGATTTTTTTGAATCTCTAAAGTGAAATCATCCCCAACCTTTTTCATATCAACTTTATCTTGATAGGTAGATTTATAGATGTCTCTCTTTTTTAACCAGAGAAATCCATGGCGTTCCGTTCTAACAAAGACTCGCTTTTCTTCTTCAAATGTCGATTTTGCAATTAATGATTTGACATCTGGCATTTTCAGACTTGTCGCTTGTAATGACTTAATTGCATCCATAGTACCTGATTCAGGAAAATCACCCAGCAAATCATTAACATAACGAGCGTACTCATCACTCAACTCTGTAACTTTTCTCTCAATGTCATTTATGAGGCTTTGTTCATTAGATACCAGTATTTCTGCAAATAATGTATTTGTTTCTTGAGTTACTTTATTCATCAAGTTCGTAGCATCTGATGGTTCCATTGCTTGGCTAAAATCATCAATTAAACTATCAAGCAATCCATTAACTTGTTTATCTATTTTACTTATCTGCTCTTTAACCGCCTTAGACTCTTGATATTTAAGGTTGTTAACTTTTGCTTTAAAATCATCAGCTTGCTTTATTCTTGCTTCACTACTTTGAATCTCATCAAGCATTTTAACTGCTTCATCTAACTCAGATTCAGATAGACTTAATACTTTATCAATATCTTGTTTAATCTTATTTTCATGTGCAGCAGTATTGAATACTTGTACTGCATCTTTAATACGCGCTGGCACCGCATGTTTAAGCAAATAAGTATCAAGTAATGTTTCTATTATAGGAATACCACTTAACAATTCAGCTAGTCTTTCTTCATCTTGATTAGTTCTAGCTTCATCCACTTTCTTTTTAAGCTTTTGATATACTGATGGTGACAAATCATCACGAGAACGTGTCAATAAATTCATATCAGGTTCATTAACAAATTGATCAGTCAGCGAAAAAACAGTACGCTTTTGCTTATTTGTCAGTAGACCTTCACCGTAAGCACGTTTAATCCTAATGAGTTTTGTTAACTCTGCTGAAGCCGGTATAACTATAGGATTAGTAATACCATTGTTCTTTAAATAATCCTTTAGCGCATTAATTGCACTAGAAACCGTTTCTTTATCTGAGTCATACTCATCTATTTTATTAGCAATAAAAATAAAACGATCTTGCGCTTCACGCCCGCCCCTAGACATAGCCTCCTTGATAGAATTTAAAAGGCTTTTATCATCATCAACACCTGATTGTGTCGCATTTACTATATATAGCACCATTGATGGCTGACTACTTTGAATCGCTCTTTCAGTTGCGGCACGATGAGAAGCATCTCTTGAATTATTTGGCCCAGGGGTATCAACCAGAACCATTTGGATACCATCTCGGGTGTTAATAGCAGGAATATTACCTTTAATTTCGATCGTTGAAGTATCTTTGTCTCCATTCCATTTCGTAATTAAGTCTAATCGTTCTGTTTCCTCTACAATTTGCCAATCATCTATAATTACGCCATCATTGCCCAACCGACGAACATTGAAAGTAGACATCGAATCATCATTAATAACTCTAGCAATAGTTGCGGTACAAGCTTGCTGCTTTGAAGGTAATAATTCTGTACCTGCTATCGCATTTATAACTGTTGATTTGCCTGCAGACATTGTAGCTAGTACAGTGACATCAAACTCTGGAGAAAGTGCTTTTTCAAATGCTTTATGCATTTCAGATGAACGAAATGCATCGAATGGACCTGACTGAGCTTCGTTAAACAGATCTCGTAACTCTTGAATTTTTTTATCGGCCTGAATTGGATATGTAATATAGTCATCATTGATTTTATAACTATTTTCATAATCACGATTAAATTCATTTACTGCATCTCGGACATCATCAGCATCAACTTCTGTGCCTTCAAAAGTAAAATCAATCTCATTACCATTTATAATATTTCTAAATAGATCTGGAGTGAATAATTTAGGTATCCAATGCTGAATGTGACTACCTCTTGTAATCTCTTCAAGTTTATATGTATTTTCTTGCACTCCATTTAATAAAAATGTTGTTTTAACTGTGAATGGATTATAAATTACTTTTAATTCAGGGCTTTTCATATACTTCCTTTATTTTATCCAGCAAGGTTTATTTTTTTTGATAAAAATTAACTATTCGGAAACTTAAGTTTTTCGTTCAATAAACATTCAATAGCAGTTATACCAGAATATTGAATGAGTCGATCTTCTTCTCTTATACAAATAGCATTGTCACTGATAAGTCTTTTTTTGAAAGATTCGGGCATATTAGAATAATGATAAAGAGGATTTTCTATATCACCTAAATGTCCGATAAAATTATGATATGTTCGTTTTTCTTTTGTTGTTAATGGTTGATTACTTTTAACTTTTCGGGCAAGCAATGCTGCTATTGACGATATAGGTATGATGGTTGGCGCGTTAAAACCTAAATTTTCCAAATAAGATGCCACATTTTCAACCACATCATTTAATCCTTCACCTAACTCTGCATCGAGTTGATCAGATTTATTGAGTGCAAATATCAAGCTTTTCTTTTGTGAAATATTATTACTCAAATCACGTAATAATTTTGCATCATCATCCACACTAATTTGAGTTGCATTCAGCACATAAAGCACTAAATCAAAAGCCCCACTGTTTAACAAACTTTGAGTAGTTTTTGTATGGCTATTATCCTGAGAGTTATTAGGGCCGGGTGTATCATATATAACAAAGTTAAGATCTTTGTTGTGGATTGATTCAATATTACCATGTATAAGTATGGTGCTTTCATCTTCTATATCATTTAGTTGCGCTAAATTTTCATAGTTAGCGTCAATCCATTTAGAAGGTAACATTGCTGTATCATTGATAACTGTAGCTTTAAATCCACCTAAATTATCGTGGTTTTCAATTTTAAATAACCGAGAAGTACAAGCTTGATTTTTAGACGGTAAAAGTTCTGAACCAATCAATGCATTAACTAGAGTCGACTTACCTGCACTCATAGTCGCAACTACAGCCACTTCAAAATTTTTTTTATGAAGAACTATACGCTTTGATTTTATGCGTTTTTTAAACTTTTTTTTCTTGTTTCTTTTCGCCATTACTATATACCTATCATAAATGATTGTTACACTCTGATCATTATAATAATTTTTCGTACTTTATCTTTGTCACAAATCATAAGTTTAGAGGTTATCATAGGACTATATAATGTTCATGACCATCGCTCGTTCACTCAGCAGGGTCTGTGCTTCTTTAACCGCTTTCTGGGATTGTTTCAGTGGCAATTCTGGACAACTGAGATGTCGACCAGCCAAAGCACTTCCAGCCCTGCTTTCTTATCCACAGCCACCAACTCCTTATTGGCTTTCTTGCTGGTATCCGTGAATTTCTTCCAGTCCGTATGTTATCTATTAGTAGTTAGGACTCAGCATCAGCCAGTGTAACAGCATGCTCAGGTAACCCCTAGAAGATAGCCAGATGCACCATGTATTCATCAAATATAACCCTACGAGGTTATCACTTCAGCTTTAGTGGCAGTAACTGTTTCCGCTGAACTCACAAATGCAGAGGCAGAGGCCAGTGCGACAGTAGTCATTCGTTGTTTCATACTGACATCCTTATGCTCCGGAAAGTAGCATTATTAAAAGCGTCGACTGAGTGATTTATCGGACTGGAAGATGCTTTGCTAAGCATAGAAGTGAATAACAATTTTATCCACTGTTGAAAAGCACTATCAGTCATACCGGGATTCATCAATCCGCGCCTGCATCCAGGCTTCTACTTCACTTTGTAGCCAGCGTGAACTGCGGCCCAGCTTAATCGGTTTCGGAAACTCACCGTCCTGTATCATTTTGTAGAACCATTTATCAGTAAGTCCGGTAAAACGGGTAATAAACTTCATATCAACGAACTGGTCATTCAGCAGGCCGGGGGATGTAGTGGGCAGTGTCATGGCATGTTCTCCTGTCGAAGTTAAGTAGGAGAAGGCGACTCAAGGAATGTATTGGGGTCGTCCTTCATACCATCTCACTGCCCTGTAACTTTTTAATCGGCACTGGGTAACGCCAGGACGGGTTCAGGTGGTGCCAGTACCACCGTGGCGTAATGCAGCGTATTGTGGTCATGCGTCACCTGATTCGCAGGAATGCT
>CANRJX010000074.1 GCA_947631095.1 uncultured Wohlfahrtiimonas sp. | reverse complement strand
CGATCATGTAATGGACGTAATTTCATAGTTATACCCTCTAAATAATTTAACAATACGATTTCTATTCGCAAAGAAGCTATACCTCACAAAATTGAATCGCACTTAACTCTTTGCAGACTACACTATGGAGTCGTTATAAAAAATTTCAAGCGACCAAAATTATTTTTCTTCAAAATTTATTACTAAAAATTTAGCACCGCAGTTTATTTAAGTATGTTCTGACTTATTTATGCACATTACCATGATTAAAAAAAATGTATGATCTTGCTCATTGTTCTTTACCTTTACAGCAAGTTATTTTCATATATGAGAAATTTTTACTATTTATTAGAAGAAATTAGTGTTGATATACCTAAAACATATCTTCAATACTTAGAATTTTGGCGAATATTTATAATTATCGCCATAACAGCCATAATTTTTCTTTTCATTAAAAAATTTATTAAACCAAAAAATACATTTATAAAATTATCGTTAATCTTAACGTTAATATCAGTTACCAGTCTAATCGGTGATATCACACTACAAACAGTTCAGTATTATCATAAAAAATCTAATTTTGAGAACTCTAAAGCTAGCAGTGATTACTTAAGAAAAATCGTCATCTATCAAGCGCTCAAAAATCATGCTCACACGCTGTCTGAAAGCGACTTATTTAAAACAAATGAACCACAAATCGTCGAGAATTTGCGTGAAAAAGAGTACTACCTAGAGAATGAGCATCGCCGAAATTTTAATTTGGTAAAAAATACATTATTAAATGTTCAAAAAAATCCCTTAGACCGTATTGCATACATTATAGAGCGCCCAGACGTTTGTACAAAAGATGCTATTAATGACCTTTATCGTTGTCGTTTGGTCTTAGAAAATCCTTATGGCATAACAATTTACGCACATACTTTGATATATACAAACCCAAAATACTATCAAGATTATCTATTATATGGCCTCAAAAAAACTACAAATTAAGTAATACTTTTAAAAATTTTATTAACTAGAAAATATAAAAGTACTGTATGATGCTTACAATGTTAAGTATTGTAAACAAGCAGATTGATAAAATATTAATAAAATCAATGTACTATTAAGTTAAGGAGGAATAATGTTAACGATCATTGGTATCCTAACCATCATCACTATTGTAGTATTATTGATGACTGGTAAAACAAACCCTATCGTTGCAATGGCAATTGTACCAATCATAGGTGCACTAATAGCAGGGTTTTCTTTTTCTGAAATTTCAGTTTTTTTTGAAGCTGGCATCTTAAAAGTCACTAAAGTTGCAACCATGTTTTTGTTCGCAATTCTATTCTTTAGCATTTTGAAAGAACTGAGAACTTTTGATCCTATCATCAAAATTATGGTTAATTTAACAAAAGGTAATGTTATTGTTGTTGCCATAATCACTGCTCTTTTAGCAGCTGTTGTACATTTAGATGGCTCAGGTGCTGCAACATTTTTAATTTTAATTCCTGCGCTTTTACCACTATATAGACAGTTAGGCATGAGTCCATATTTCATGTTATTACTCATGGCTGGCAGTATGGGCGTTATGAATATGGTTCCATGGGGCGGACCTTTAGGTAGAGCTTCAGCAGTAACAGGTATAGAGGCATCAGTACTTTGGCAACATATCATTCCAGTGCAAATATTAGGCATCGTGGGTATGGCTGTTTTTGCAGCACTTATGGGTATTAGAGAAAAACGTAGAATCGCAGCTGCAGTATTAAAAGGGACAACTCCATTTGATATGGACTATTCGGGGGATCAATTTGAAGATAAACCGCTAGATTCAACTTTACCAAGATTCTTTTGGTTCAATGTTTCCTTAATCATTATCGCGATTATCTGTTTAGCATTTGGGCTGTTTTCAGCACCTTACGTATTTATGATTGCACTTTCTTTATTATTATTAGTCAACTTTAAAACCCCCAAAGAACAAATGGCAGTGATCGGTAAACATTCGCCACAAGCACTCTCGATGGTAGCGATTATATTTGCAGCAGGTGCATTTTTAGGTATTTTATCTGAATCGCAAATGCTCGCTTCAATCGCCAAAGATCTAATTAAAATTTTGCCTGCAGCATGGATTCCGAATGTTCATATTACTGTCGGTATTTTAGGTGTTCCATTAGATATTTTCACAAGCACAGATGCCTATTACTTTGCACTATTACCAATCATACAAGAGGTAGCAGCAACGGCTAATGTTCCTGCAGATGCAGTCGTTTATGCGATGGCAATTGGTAACAATGCTGGAACATTTGTTAGTCCATTCTCTCCCGCAACATGGCTAGCTATGGGATTAGCTGGCATTGATATGGGTCGTCATTTACGCTATTCATTCATGTGGATTTGGGCATTCAGCTTGTATTTATTAGCCATTGGTTACTTCTTACATTTATATAATTAAAAAAATATCACCTAAATAATGCAAAAGGCTTACATACATCCATGTAAGCCTTTTTGCTTTCAATCTATTGAATTTCTTTTATTTTTAATAATCGAAGCGCATTGAGCACAACCAATAAACTAGTACCCACGTCAGCTAAAATTGCCATCCACATATATGCATGCCCTGTCACCGCCAATCCTAAAAAGAAAACTTTGATCACAATAGAAAAAATAACATTCTGCACGATTATTTTCATCGTCTGATCTGAGATATTCAAAAAATTTGGCAATTTCATCAAATCATCATCCATGATCGCAACATCAGCAGTTTCTATCGCTGCATCACTCCCAATAGCGCCCATAGCAAATCCTATGTTCGCCTTTGCCAATGCAGGTGCATCATTGATTCCGTCACCAATCATTCCAATATCACCGGTAACTTTTTGAAAGTCCTCAATTAATGACATTTTATTTTCAGGCAATAAATCACCTTTAGCATTATCAATATAAATTTCATTAGCAATTTGATCTACAGATTGTTGACGATCTCCCGATAACATCGTCAATTTTAATCCGTGCTCTTTTAATAATTGTATCGCTCGTTTACTCGTTGCTTTAACACGATCTTCTAAGATAAACAGTGCTAAAACTTTTTGGTGATTCGCCAAAATCAGTAATGAATGAGCTCTTTCTTGATACTGTTCCAATGTATTGTTTAATAATGATAAGTCCAGATCTAAAGATGCCATCATCTTTAAATTACCCAGATAATATTGCTGGTCACCAATGAACCCTCGTGTACCCTGCCCAAGCACTGCTTCAAACCTTTCAACATTATGCAGTTGAAGATTTTTATCTAAATAAAACTCATTCACCGCTTTAGAGATAGGATGATCTGATCTTGAAGACAAACTCCAGACAATTTCTGCAGTGGGTAAATTATCTATAAATATATGCTCTGCAACAACTTTCGGCTTCCCTTCAGTAATCGTACCGGTTTTATCAAACGCCAAACCTTTTAAATGACGCGCTCGTTCCAAATATACGCCACCTTTAATTAATATGCCTTGACGCGCAGCCGCAGTTAATCCACTAACAATCGCAACAGGAGTCGAAATCACCAATGCACAAGGACAAGCAATAATCAGAATAACCAATGCATTATAGATACTCTCAACCCAAGTAAAATCAAATATTGGGGAAATCAAAGCGACCAAAATCGCAAAGACAAAAACAATTGGAGTATAAATTGCTGAAAATCTATCAATGAATCGCTCTGTTTGAGATTGATTTCTCTGTGCTTGTTCTATTGTTTGAGCAATTTTGTGCAATGTTGAGTTTGCAACTGTTGTTGTCGTTCGAAACTCTATTTCGCCTTCTTGATTGATGCTACCTGCAAAAACTTTATCCCCAATCGTTTTATCTACTGGCAAGCTTTCACCAGTAATTGGTGATTCATCAATGCTAGAACTACCTTTAACAATAATACCATCCAAAGCAAAACTCTCACCCGGCATGACACGTACAATTGAGTTTTCAACAATGTTATCCACAGGCTGTAAAATAAATTGTTCACCATCTTTAACTAATGATTCATTTGGTGCTAAAGATAATAATCCCTCAATCGCATTTCTAGCTCGATCCATGGATCTCGCTTCTAATAACTCTGATAATGTAAACAAAACCATAACCATTGCAGCTTCAGGTAACTCACCAATTAATATCGCACCTGTTACTGCAACGCTCATTAATGCATTGATATTTAGTTTTTTATTTTTAATCGCAATCCAGCCTTTTACATAGGTTTCATGCCCACATAAAATAATCGCTAATATCGCCAATAGATAAATAAACCAATTATGGCTACCCATTAAACTACCAATCTCAGCAATCAATGCCAACGTGGCAGAAATACCTAAAATAACGTATTCATATTTTGTATTTTTTTTGCTATCTGGTTGTACAGTGCCCAAAGGAATAGCAGTCATGCCTAAAGATTTAATAGCATTGATCACTTCTTGCAATTGCCCTTTATACACAACATAGAGTTGTCTCTTAATTAAGTTAAATTGCATATCATGGATATTAGACATTTTTGAAAACTGTTGACGAATCAATTGCTCTTCTATCGGGCAATCCATCTCATTTATGGTCAAAATGACTGAAAAATATCCATCAGGAACGTCACTCGGTTGTATTATTGTTTCAACAATATCCTCATGTTTTCCACAACATCCTGTGGATAAGTTTTTATGTCCATGGTGATCATGGTGATCATCTTTATGATTATGACTCATTCTAAAACCTCAAAAACTTATAATTATTCATGTGGTATAGTTAACACCTTAGAGTAACTATAAGGTCAAGTCATTGAGGGTTATAGAATGAATATAGGTGAATTATCTAAATTAACAGGTGTTCCTACAGAAACTATTCGCTACTACGAAAAAGAGCAACTAATTCCTGTAGCTGATCGCTCTGCAAATAATTATCGTATTTATAGCCAACAACATCTTGAAAGATTAATCTTCATTAAAAACTGCAGATCTTTCGATATGACTCATGAAGAAATTCATCAAATTTTAAATGAAGTCCAACAGCCGAATAGTGACTGCAGTGCTATTAACCATATCATTAAAAATCATTTGATCCATTTAGATGAGCGAATTCAAGAGTTATTACATCTACAAGAAAAACTGACTGCGATCGAACAAAAATGCCGGAAAATTCACTCTTCAGACAATTGTTCAATCATTAAAGATATCGCCGAAATGACTGATATTCCAGTCAGAAATACCCATTTAGGCTAAAATTCAAAACAATAAAAAAGGTGCTTTTCAGCACCTTTTGATCTATTACATTTTTATTATTCGTATAAATAACGAGCGATCATAGTCATATCATCAACAGGACCAATATCTGTATGCACGATATAGCCTGAACCACGAGCGACATCAATCACTTCGCCTTTTTCATTTTTCATATCGCCCAATACAACTTCACGGTTGCCATGTTGATTAATAATTTCAACACGATCACCTTTGGCAAATTTATTCTTCGCTTCCAATACAGAAATACCTGTTTCAGGATCATATGACTTTACTTCAGCAACATATTGTTGACGTGAATGGATACTGTTACCAGTCAAATAATTTTGATATGCATGTGGCATATGACGCTGTAAGAAACCATCAGTATAACCACGGTTCGCTAAGCCATCTAATTTGCCATATAACTCAGGATTAAATTCACGGCCTGCAATCGCATCATCAATTGCTTGACGATATAATTGAGCAGTACGGGCAACATAATAATGAGATTTTGTACGACCTTCAATTTTCAATGAATCGACACCAATTTCGATCAATTTTTGAACATGATGAATTGCACGTAAATCACGAGAGTTCATGATATATGTACCATTTTCATCTTCACTGATTTCCATCCAATCACCTTTGCGCTGATTATTTTCTTGAATCAGGTAAGGGCGATCCGCTTCAGGATGAGGATGATACCCTTCTGGTGCATCAAATGCAGAGCGGTTTAATTCATCTTGAAGATATTTCATTGGATCATCTTCTTTTGGCTGAACATGCCCACTTGCTGAAGTGTAGATATTCACTAAATCTGCATTCTTAGGAATTAACTCGCCTTCAGGTGTTTCTTTCGCATCTGTTAAACCATAGTTCCAACGACAAGCATTTGTACAAGTTCCTTGGTTTGCATCACGATGGTTAAAATAGCCTGATAACAAACAACGACCTGAATATGCAATACATAATGCACCATGAACAAATACTTCTAATTCCATATCAGGACATTCTTGACGAATTTCATGAATTTCATTGATGGATAATTCACGAGATAAAATTACGCGTGTTAAACCTTGTTTTTGCCAAAATTTAACCGTCGCACTATTGACCGCATTCGATTGAACAGACAAGTGAATATCCATATCTGGCCAGCGTTCACGAACCATCATAATTAAACCTGGATCAGCCATGATTAAAGCATCTGGCCCCAGATCAATTACTGGCGCTAAATCATCTACGAATGTTTTAAGCTTTGCACCATGTGGCATTGTGTTTAATGCAACGAATAATTTTTTACCATGCTCATGAGCATAATCAATACCCATTTTCATGCGTTCTACATTCTTAAAATCATTGTTGCGCACACGCAAGCTATAACGCGGTAAGCCCGCATATACTGCATCTGCACCAAAAGCAAAAGCATAACGTAAATTTTCAAACGTGCCCGCAGGCGCGAGTAATTCAACTTGTCTTTGTGTCATGTTATATCCTTACAGGGGATCAAGGCCTATAGCCAAAAGGCGCATATTATAACCTAATTTTTGCTATTAGACCTTAAAATCACTCTACTGTTTAGGTGCTTCTGGCAATTTTTTGACTCGATTTAAATAACGGTATGTTACGTAATATGCAGTTAAGCTATAAACAACAATTAAAATGGCTAAGTTCATCATCACAGGAATAACGTGTTCAAGAGATGCCCCCATTTGATTCACTCTGACTAATCCATCAATACCATAAGTGGTTGGGAAAATATTAGCGATATTCAATAATAACTCTGGCATTAAATATTTTGGCCATGACATACCAGACATAAAGAAAAAAATCATACTGAATGGCAATATCAATACAAAGACTGTATCCATTGTTTTAAAGAAGCTCGCCATTGTTAAAGACAAAAAGATAATAGCACTTAAAAATAAGAACCCGAGAATTGCTAAATCAGATATTTTTCCTAACTGCGGTAACTCATAATAATATGGCAAAAATAGTGCAATGATCCAAAAAACAAAAGTACCATAAAAAAGATACGCAACATATTTTGCAAATAACACCACAAAACTTAAACGAGCTGTGGATAGAGTTGTGGAATGTGTTAACTGAAAATCAAACAATGAATTTCGACTCAATACACAAGCTAGCATAATTCCTAGCCAAATGGATTGATGCAAAATCAATGTAAATGCGGGTGGAATAACATAAGTTGCATAACCTGTTTGCGGGTTAAACAGTTGTACCATAACAGGCTGATAAGGTGCACTATTGCCTTGAGCAACAGAAGGATCAACACCCATTTGAATTTGTTTGTTGATCAAAATTGTTTTATTTTTCTGCTGCACAATGGATGAAATTGCCGTAGATGCAGCATGATAAATCATCACATAACTCGCATCACCATAGAAAATAGCCGCTTCTTTATGCCCTTGTAAAACATTTTGCTCAAAATTAAAAGGAATGACTAAAATTCCATAAACTTCTCGAGCTTTTAAAAGTTCTTTACCTTCACCAAGATTTTCAATATGCTCAGTAATTTTCAAAGAATCAGAAGCGTCTACCATCCTTAATAGATCACGGCTCATGGTCGTATTATCTTGATCCATCACAGCAATTGGAACATCACGTACTTCTTCATTATTATATGGTAATGGATAAAAGAAAAAATAAGTCACAATACCAATACATAAAACTGCAAAGACTTCACGTATACTAAAGATTTTCGACAACTCATGAATCATCACTTCCAAAAAAATCTTAAGCATGATTCACCTCTTTTTTCATCAACATCACTCTTAACATAATTAGAATATAAGCGACAATCGCAATAATCGTCATAATAATTATGGACTTCATAGAAACCCAAAAATCTGCTGCACGTAAAGTTTGATCCAATTGTGCTTCCATATACCAAGTGATTGGCAAAATCGAACCCCAAATTTGAGCCGCCATGTCCATAGAAATACGTGGATAAAATAGCCCCATAAATCCAAAAGCAGGCGAAGCAAAAATACTTACCGAGCCATAATTTAAAGATTTTTCAGGTAAATATAGCGTCAAAACAATCGCACATAATCCAGCACTGATAATGAAGACTATCGAGGATATGATTTCAAATATAAATGATCCGTTGAATGGAATATCAAAAAAGATTATTAGGCCAATATCAAAAATACACAGTGAAGCCACAAATGCAATTGTGTACGGTAGAATTTTTCCGAGCAAATATCGGAATAAGCTTCCATCGTTATAACGCAAAGCTCCAAGAATTCCACGAGGACTATATTTATCTTGAACAACAGTATAAGCAATCGATAACATGATAATCACTTGCAATACTGTTGGAACGATACCATTCACTAACGTATAAACATAGTTTAAAGTTGGATTAAATACAGGGTGCAAATCTGCTTCAATTGGTGTCATTTGTCTTAAAGCTTGCTGAGCATCTAAACCCTGACTTTGCATTTTCATTAACTGAATACTAGATAAATGCGCTGAAAAAGCTTGAGCAAACCCAGTATTCAAAGTTAACCCCATAGACATATACTGCATATTAGAAAATGCTGTTACTTCTGGTGTAAAATTACCCAACATATTTTTTTCAAAATCATTGGGAATTAATACAATACCAAAAACCTCACCACTTAATAAATCATCCGTTGCAGCGGCTAAAGTATCTTTTCTCGTAGCCACTTGCACAGATGGAGAGCCAGATAAGCTTTGAATCAGAGCACGAGATGAGGATGTTTTATCCAAATCTACAACAGATATCGGCACTTTATTAATAACTTCACCTGCAAACAGGTAAAACAATCCAAAAATAATAATCAATGGATACAGGAATAATGTAGTTAAAAGCGGTTTAGAACGGCCAATAATTCTAATTTCACGCCAAAATCCAAAGAAGAATCGTTGTCGACTCTGCTTGATTGTTGGTTGATGGTTCATAATCCTTCCTAATATACTTATTGGGCTTTACGAGTATTCCATTTTGCAATAATACTCATACCTGGTCTTAAACCACTTAATTCATTGATAGGCTTGGCACGTACTTCAAAAGTTCTTAAGTCAAATTCACCTGTTGCTTTTGTTGCACGCCAGTTTGCATATTGGCCTAATGCATTTAATGCTGTAATTTTAACTTCAGTTGTGATCCCTAAGGCAGGAACTTCTACTTCAAAAACATCTCCAATTTTTGCAGCACCTAAGAAATCTTCACGAATATTAAAAGTTACCCACATATTGTTTAAATCAATGAGGGAATATAAAGGAGATCCTGGATTATATAATTGACCAACTTCTGCAATTTTAGCAGTTACTTGCCCATCAGTAGTTGCATAAACTTTTAATGTTTCAACATCTGTATTCACTTGGCTTAGTGATGCTTTTGCTTGCTCAACTTGTGCATCAGCAAGATGCTTCGCTTCGATACTTGCACCATTTTCTGCCAATTGTAAGTTCGATTCCGCTGCTAATCTTTCTTTCAATGCAACTTCATAAGCAGTTTTTGCTTCATCAAATATTTGTTGTGAAACTCCGCCTCTTTCACTTGCTTTTTGTACACGATCAAAACTATGTTTAGCTAATGCAACACCATCTTCAGCTGCTGCTAATAAAGCTCGTTGTATTTCAATTTGTTCAGGTCTCGTGCTATAAGCTACATTTCTATTAGCAACTGCCACATTATACTGTGCTTCTGCTGTAACTTGCTGCGCTGTTAAAGCAGGATTTTGTAAAACTACAAGTAAATCACCTTTTTTAACATTATCTCCAAGATCATAAAATAATTCTTCTGCTCTACCTTGAACACGGACAGAAATATCAACTCTATTAGCTTCTACCTCACCTTGAACAATAAAATCTTTTTGCCTAGTTGCAACCCA
>CANRJX010000073.1 GCA_947631095.1 uncultured Wohlfahrtiimonas sp. | reverse complement strand
TAACGAAGATTTAATGCAACATTTGCTGCACCGCCTAAACGATCTTCATTATCTTGAACATTGATCACGGGAATTGGTGCTTCAGGTGAAATTCTTTTTGCTGAACCAAACCAATAGCGATCTAGCATCAGATCACCAAAGACAGAAATCACAGGTTTAGACATAACATTAATCCAATTGAACATTAAAAAGATCTTGAAAGTTTTGTGAGGTGATTTCAGCCATTTCATCAAAACTAATTTCTTTAAGATCAGCAAGTTTTTGAGCAACATGATGAACACGAGCAGGGTAATTTAATTTTCCACGATATGGCACAGGAGTGAGATAGGGTGAGTCCGTTTCAACCAATAATCGATCCAGCGGTACTTTTTGTGCAACATCACGTAAATCTTGGGCATTATTAAAGGTTAAAATTCCTGAAAAAGAGATATAAAAACCTAAATCTAAAGCGGCTTTAGCCATTTCCCAGTTTTCAGTAAAGCAGTGCATGACACCACCACATTCTTCAGCATTATTTTCTTTGAGTATCCCGATAGTATCTTCACGAGCATCTCGCGTATGAATGATTAACGGTTTTTTATAACGTTTGCCTACTTCAATTTGTCGCGCAAAAATTTCTTGTTGTAATCTATGATCTTCACCATAGTGATAATCTAGACCAGTTTCACCGATGGCAATGACACGAGGATCTTGCATGTATGGATCAAAATGATCCACTGTAAAATTAATATCATTTTCTTTAATATCACCCGGGTGAATCCCAAATGACAAAAATACATTTGAATAAGGCTGCGTTAAATCAGCCATGTTTTGCCAATCATTAGGATGCACAGAAACACAAAGCATATGTGAAATATTGGCTTTGTGGTTTTCTTGCATGAGTTTGTCAAAATTATTATCAAAAGATGTGAGATCAATTCGATCTAAATGGCAATGTGAGTCAATTAACATATCACTACATGGTTAAAGTAAGGGAGGAAGTTTTCTTAGATAAAGAGGCGCATTTTTTTAAACGTTCATTTAAAGTTGCAGCATTCATCCCCGTTAATTGTACACCAATTCCAGGACGGCCTTTCGGCGAATTTTCAGGATTGATCCAAACGACTTTGGTCGCAGCAGGATGACGTTTTTCAGGTTCGTCAGGTAATATTAAGGCGATAAAAATTTCATCACCTAATGATAAATTAACTTTTGCCATCGGGATGAAAAAGCCACCTCCGATCACAAAGTCCATATATACATTGGCAACTTGATCGTAGTCTTTGAACTCCAGTTGCATTTGTTTGCCAACACTCATATTGTATCCTCTGATTTATCCGATGATTCAGTATTATTCAAGAGTTGTTGAATCATTTGTAAAACATATTTTTCTTGATAAGGCTTACCACAGTATTCATTTGCGCCGATTTCCAACGCACGATTGCGGTGTTTTTCACCTGATCGTGATGTTACCATCATGACTGGTGTTTTCATAAATTTTTCCGTGCTGCGTAGATAGGTTAACACTTCAAAGCCATCCATTCTTGGCATTTCTATATCTAGCATAATGAGATCCGGATGATAAGATTCTAACATTTCTAAAGCATCAACCCCATCTTTAGCTGTAATGACTTTATAGCCTGATCGTTCTAACATTCTTTGGCTAACACGCCTCATAGTAATAGAGTCATCAATTACCATAATTAATGGGATATCTGCAGGCTCGTCAATATTTTTTTCATGAGTAGGTGTTGAGTGTGTTTTATTTATTTTTTTGCTTGTAATAAATTGTGTGAATGCTTGAATATCAACGGTGAAAATAGTTTCACCATCTGGAGTTACTGCGCTACCTGTGATACCCGGAATGTTTGAAATTTGTGGATTTAACGGATGCATGATGACTTCTAGTTGCGCAACGATAGATTCAGCACCAATTGCTATAGATTTACCATTGATTTCAAAGAGTAAATAAATTTTATTTTTATGCGATAGCGCATTTTTGCTCGAGTAAATGGTTGAAAGGTCATAGGCTTGATAAATATCATTATGGTAAGAGAATTGTGTATGTTTACCATCGAAAATGACATCTTTCTCTTGCGTTACACCGATAATGTTATCCAAAGGAATCGCATATGTTTGCCCACCAGCATCTACAATAATAGATTGGATGATCATTAATGTTGCTGGGATTGAAATTGTGAATGTAACCCCTTCATTTGGAATAAATGAAATATTCGCTTCGCCTTTGAGAATTGTAAGAGCTTTCGCTAGAACATCTAATCCAACACCACGGCCTGCATCTTGAGACAATTGTTTCGCAGTAGAGAAGCCAGGCAGCATTAAAATAGTGGCAAGTTCATTATCATCAATAGTTGTTTGTTCATCGATTAAGCCAGTTTCGATCGCTTTATCACGAATTTTTTCGACATTGAATCCTTTGCCATCGTCTGAGATTTCTATTAATAAATCAGAACCAACTTTGGAAACTTTCAGTGTAATTGTTCCATGTGCTGATTTTCCAGCTGCTAATCGTTCTTCTGGTGTTTCTATGCCATGAACAATTGAATTGCGGATCATATGTTCGAATGGAGCAGTCATTTGTTCTAAAACAACTCTTTCAACTTGTGTATCAACGCCAATAGCATTGAGTTCAACTTGTTTGTTATTAGTTTTGCTCACTTGTCGAATAATGCGTCGTAATCTTGGTATGATATTGCTAAAGCTCACTGTACCAATGTCAGTCAAAGTATCGGAGATCAATGATTGATTATTAGAAAATTTCGCCAAAGAAGTACTCATTTGTTCTACATAGCTACCAATGTGGCGATGGAATGTATTTAAATCTTCTATGGATTCTGAAATAGAGCGAGCCAAATGCTGTAACTCTGAGAATTGATCTAATTCTAAAGGATCAAATTCTTTTTTATTTTGAATTGCTTTCGCATGTCTAGAGACCATTTGCGCTTCAGTTTCTATTTCAATATTTCTTGCAACCATATTTAGATGCTGTGTTGTTCGAGCCAGCTCAGATAAAATGGCAGTAATATTAGAGACAGAATTGTTGTATTGCGTTGTTAAAATACTATTTTCTGAAACTTTTTCACTGATTTCATTAAGTTGTACAGGCGAGATTTTTAATGTACTCAGTTCTGATTGAGCTGCAGTTGCAGCTTTTTCAGTTACTTCAGTTGCAGTAGATTCGCCTGTTACAATGCCTTCTTCTGTGAGTTCAGGTGGGTTTTCATATCCAAGCAACAAATAGAGTGCAGATAGCAGGTTGAACCCTTCTTTATCCAGATATTTGTGGTCGCTTTCTAATAAAATTTGCAAATGATCAAGAGCGCGCTGTAATACTTCAAATCGGGTCGGATCTGAGTCAAATAGCGTAATGTAATTGGGCTCTAGTAATGATTCTAAAGCATGACTAAGTTGTCCGAGGCCATCTTTACCCACCATTCTTGCACCACCTTTTAGGGTATGCATTTGGCGACGTAATTCTGAAATTTTATCTGAATTCGGATTGTATAGCTCTTTTTGCCAAGCCTGAATGAGCTCGTCAGAATATTCAAGGACTTCTTGTGCTTCTTCGATGAAAGCTTGCATTAATTCAGGATCAACTTCTTCTTGAACTGTTTTTGCTTGATCATTTATAGGTGTATTAACTTGTTCGATGTCTAAGATGGGTTTTTGTAGCTCATCAATGTACTCATAAATAACTGACTCATCGACTTGAGTTTTTTTAATGATTGCTAAAACGATAGTTAAAACTTTTCCCCATAAAATTAAGCGCTCATCATGCGGTGTTAGGCCATGTGCTCTGAATAATAAAAGATGGCGATGATATGCACTAATTAACAATCTATTAAGAGGATGAGTATTAGAAAAATTAGGGTGCAATAAGCATAAACCTATATCGTGACTATATCGCTTGAGGGCAGAGTAAGTTCTACTTTCACATTTAGTAAAAGCAATAATAAGTTTTTGACCTAATTCTTCATCTGTTAAGTCTAATTTTTCTTCACTGAGTTTTTGATCGAGTATATTGAATGCACTTTGTTCAATAGTGCTTTGAATATTTTCAAAAATTGCTTGTCTGCGCTCTAATAATGTAGTTTCAGCCAATGTATTTGCATCTTTATGCTTATTATTCTCTTCCTGTATTTCAATTAAAGTTTGAGGAATGATTAAGTCATTTTCTTTAAGAATATTACCTTGATAAAGTAAGCGATGGGCTTCATTAGCTGTATCTTTGTTATTAAAGAATTTTTTTAAATACTGATATGTTTCAGCGATATGGTAAGTAATTTCTGGTGTTAATTTATATTTACCAGTGATGATTGTGTCAGTAATATTTTCAATAGTTGAGGAAATTTCACCTAAAACATTTAAGCCAACAAGTAAAGCGCTGCCTTTTAATGTATGAAAGACTCGTTTAATTGTTTCAATATCTTGGTGAGATGCTGTATCGCTGAGTAAGTTTAGAGAAATACGATTAATTTCTGGTAATAGTTCTAATTTAGCCTCATCAAACAAACTTGCCTTAAGTTGAGTAATTAGATCAGCATCCAGTGTTGATGTTTCGGAAAATACGGTTTCGCTTGAACCTTGTACATGATAAGGAGACTGAAAGTCTTCTGGTAAATCATCAAACGATGTATAAACAATCTCTTCTTTGATAACAGGGGAAGTCTCAACTTCGATGATCTGTGTTGTATTAGGCTCAATAATACCATCGTGATCAATAAGATACTGTGCTTGGTACGTTAATCTTTGCAATTCATCATCTTGATAAGTAGGATCTTCAAGGCGCATTTTAATCGCATCATAGCCATCTAAAGCATGATATAAGATTGCTTCACTAAAAGGATAATGATTATCTCTGACGCCATTAATCACTCGCTCAACTTGCCAACCCATTTCGCCTAAAATAGGGAAGGATGCAGTATATCCACTGCCTTTTAATGTATGAAAGGCACGACGTAAATCTAAAATATCTGCTTCTTTATAAGGTTTGTTTTTTAATGCAGCAACAGCGTTGTCAATCAGAGGGAAAATTTCTAACTCTGCCTCTTCTTTAAAGCTTTCTCTTAATTCTTGAATCAGTTCATCATCATATTTTGGTGATTCTTTCATTGTAGGTTCTAATGAACCCATTAAAAAATAAGGATGCTTTTGATTAGAAGATTGGCTTTGAGTTGTGCTTTCAGTGACTTCTTCAGTATTTGGAGTAACAACATCTATACTGTTTATATGCTCTTGAGTTTCTATAGAAGCCAGTTCTAACTCAATATTGCTTAATAGACTAACTGAAAGTTCAAAAGATTGTGCGTCAGAGAATTTGTTTAATTCTGAGAGTAGAGTCTCGCTGGGTGTAAAAAGTAATTGTGATTTTGCAGCATTAACAAAATCAGAGACATCTTTTAAGAATTTAGTATCGTTTTTAGCAGTTTCTTTAAGTCGTTTGACAGCATTATAGTAGTGATGTTGTGCTTGTAATATGTATCTAGCGGTTAAGTCATCATGAAAATTATTTGTAACCGTATATAAATTAGTTTGTTCTGAAATAACAAAAAAGTCTGTTATTTGAATAATGGTTTTAATTTTTTCATTATCAGATGTTGCGTTCAGGTAACTTGGTGCATCTTGATAAGTTTCTTGGAGACATTTTTCATAGATTGCAATAATCTGCCCGGCATTATTCGGCAATTGCCCGCTACTATTAATGGATAAAAGAAGTTCTTGGAGATCTTGAGTGGGTAAAGAGCGAATATTTTTGTCCGTTGAAAGCTCGGTCGAAATTATGACTGGTGCATCTGTGACAATTATTTCTTCGAATGGTTCATCATTAAGTAAAACATTATTAGTAAGATATTCATTGATTTTTGCATCGGATGCAGGATGAATATTTAATTCTTTAAAAATAGTAATGAAACTAGCAGAATCTACATTGATATTTTCTTCTAGACTTTTTAAATGGCGAATCAAAGCATAAATATTTTTATGTTCCGTATGGTTTAAATACTGTACGTCTCTTTGTGCATAGAACGACAAAAAGTATTTCCAAACTTCGCTATATTGCGACTCATTTTGAATTAAATAGAGTAAGTGAGAAACATCAAAAGTATCAGTCACGAGATGACTTTTTTCTATAGATGCTGTGCTCCAAATTTTACGAATTAAAAATGCTCGTAAACTCTTAATCGCAGTTATTAACTCATCATGCAATGCTGCCATCGACTTGTTCCTATTTTTATTTTCATAAAGAGCGCATTTTGCAATGCGCTGCATTTGATATGTTTATTATTTAATTTTAAAGCCACTGATAGATTCGCGAAGCTCATTAGCAAGTTCATTGATTTTCTCAACTGAACGATTGGTAATTTGAGTACTGGTTACATTTTGTTCGGTTAGTTTTTTAATCGAATCTATACTGTCTTTCATTTTGTTACCAAGGGTTGAAACTTCACGTGATGATTTAGAAACGTTTTGAATCATTGATGCTAATTGTGTAGAAACTGATTCAATTTCTGTTAATGATTCACCCGCACGTTCCGCAAGTGTTGCACCTGTTACTACTTCACTGGTACTCTTTTCCATCGCGAAGATTGCTTCATTGGTATCGGTTTGAATGGCTTTAACGATATTTTCAACTCGACGTGTTGCGTTACCTGTTCTTTCAGCTAATCGTTGAATTTCATCAGCAACTACAGCAAAGCCTCGACCCGCATCACCAGCAGCGGCTGCTTGAATAGATGCGTTTAATGCCAAGATATGTGTTTGGTCCGCGATATCGTTGATTAATTCTACAATGTCACCAATTTCTTGTGATGATTCGCCTAATCGTTTAATTCGTTTAGATGTTTCTTGAATGTGATCACGGATTTGATCCATACCTAAAATTGTTGAACGTACACGTTCAGAACCAGAGCGAGCAACTTGTGTTGAGTTCATAGCAATTTCAACCGCAGATGATGTTTGATCAGATACATCAAGCATTGCTTCAGTAACATGAATAACTGTATTAGATGCTTCAGCAATTCTACGTGCTTGCTCTGTTGATGCTTGTAATAGTACTTCCGCAACTGAAGAAGAATCACCAACTGCAGCTGATAGCTTTTTAGTTGACTGATTAACCATTGAAACAAGATTTCTTAATTCTTCCACCGAGAAGTTGAAAGAGTCAGCTAACGTTCCTGTAATATCGTCTGATACATGTGCTTGTACGGTGAGATCACCTTCAGATAGTGCTTGAATAACGTCTAAGAATTCTAAAAGTGCTTGTTGAGTGTGTTTTTGTGATTGTATGGATTGTGCATCTTCAAAGGACTGTGTAGTGCTAGACTTGTAGATAAAATATATGAGTAATAACAGGCTGACTAATGCTAGTGCCCAAAATACGTATAAAGTAATGCTTGGAAGTAATATCCCAAAAAGATCATAAGAATCCTGCGAAGTTATTAAATTAGATCCTGATGTTGTTAAATTTTGTTTTTGATTGCTTAAACCTTTTTGTAAAGCAATCAGAGACTCTTCGACTTTAACTGGGTCTTCAGCTTTTAATGCCTCTAATAATTGAGTTGCATTTTTAGTATTAATGCTTGTGATTGATGTTTGTTCTTCAATTAATTTTGCTTGGTTTTCGGCAGTATCAGTATGCGCCGTATACACCATGGAAAGCGCTAACGTAGTAAATATAACAAGAGCAATAATGGATAGAATATGTGGAATATGTGTTGAAATAAATTTTTTACATTTGGGTAACATGATGAGTGCCTCTTAAATAAATATTATCTTTATAATTCTGGGTGCATAAACGTATTATTTTTAATGAGCTTTGTTAGATCTATATTGTATAGGTAACCTTCATCAATTTCATACATTCCTTGTATCAATTCCGGTAAACCAATAAACTCAGGGGGTAGAATGGTTGCTTCTTTATGCTCTGCTTGAATTAGCCGAATCCCCATTAACTTATTAACTTTAATTCCATATTGCCATTTTTCATCTTGAATAATCAAAATATTATTTTTATGTTGTTCTAATGAACGATTCACGATAGATGGGTTTGATAACTTTAGTATATCTGTGATGGGTACAATATTTCCGCGCAACTGTATAGTGCCCACTAACCAGTCTTTTGTGAGTGGTATTGGAATGGGGTTGATTCCCTGTACAACCTCAGAGATAGCATCAATCGGCGTGATGCATAAGATATTATCGATCGTATAAACAATGCCTCTTATACTCATAATGCTCAAGCCTTTAATTAAATTAATTTAAGAGAGGTTAACATATTGGTTAATAAGTCCACTTTACATGGCTTGCTTAAAAAACCTGCTGCACCTAGGGTTTCTGCTCGGATCTTATCACAAATACCCTCTTTTCCTGAAAGAATAATCACGGGTATGTTTTGAGTTTGTTCATGTTTTTTAAATAGCGTTAGAACCTCGGTGCCATCTAAAACAGGCATAGATAGATCAAGTAATATAATGTCTGGTTGACTGGTTAAGACTCGATCAAGTGCATCTAAGCCGTTATTAGCGGTATGAGCTGTAAAGCCTAAATTTTGCAACATATTTTTAATGCCAATTCTGGCTGTCGCACTGTCATCTATAATTAAAGCTATTTTATTCATTATGTGCTCGTAATTTATAATATTGAAGGGACATTATACTTAAATCCTGTAGCGTTTGCTTAAAAGCCTTTGTTTGTTAATTCATATCATCCTATAGAATGATAGGCATTTGTATTATACTTAGCAATCAAAAGAAAAAGCGATGATTAAAATGTTGGATCCTTGTATTACTGTAAAAAATATTACGCTAAGTTATCAGCGACATCCAGTTGTGCACCATATCAGTGTTGATTTTCCATGTGGACATACTAACGCTATTATAGGGCCAAATGGCGCTGGTAAAAGCACGTTATTAAAAATTATTATGGGCATGTTAACGCCAGATGAAGGCAGTGTGATATTCCATCATAAAGAAACTGTCAGCTATCTTCCTCAACAATCTGATATTGATCGCTCTTTGCCAATTACAGTTGAGGATCTTGTTGCAACAGGTTTTTTAACATCAGGGTCGTTATTTGGTAAGGTTTCTTCAGATGTGATGTTGAAGGTCAAAGATGCTCTACGAACTGTTGGTTTGAATGGTTTTGAAAATCGTACAATTGATAATTTATCGAATGGACAATTTCAAAGAGCATTATTCGCTAGAATCATAGTGCAAGATACAGATGTGATTTTATTGGATGAGCCGTTTAATGCAGTAGATGCAAAAACAAATTTAGATTTATGCAGGGTGATTACCAATTGGCGCAAACAAGGTAAAACAATCATTGCTGTGATTCATGATTTTCATGTTGCAAAAGAGCACTTTGATTATACTTTGATGATGGCGTGTGAAAGGGTTGCATTTGGACATACAAAAGATGTGTTGGTCGAATCAAACTTTGAAAAAGCTTATTCTGCATCACTACATTGGGATGATAGTGCTGAAATATGTTCAGTACCAGACAAGGATTAATAGTAAATAATTATGTGGGACTTTTTTGTTACGCCGTTTTTAACGTTTCCATTTATGCAGCGTGCGTTGTTGGCATCATTTATGGTGGCAGTATCTTCTGGCATAGTCGGTAGTTTTTTAGTCATGCGTCGTATGAGTTTAGTGGGTGATGCTTTGAGTCATGGCATTTTGCCAGGGATTGCATTAGGCTTTATGTTTTATGGTTTTAACCTCATCGCTATGGGCATTGGTGGTGTAATTGCGGGTGTTTTAATTGCTTTGTTAGCATTCTTGGTTTCACGTTATACAAAGCTGAGTGAGGATGCTAGTTTTGCTGCATTTTATTTGATTTCATTATCAATTGGTGTAGTGATTATTTCAAAAATTGGTTCGCAAGTTGATTTGTTGCATATTTTATTCGGATCAGTGCTCACAATTGATAACACAATGCTAGTTTTTTTATGGGCAATTATGTGTTTTACCATAATTACGATAGCGATTATTTATCGACCACTTGTTTTATTTGTTATGGATCCGATTTTCTTACAATCTATGAAAATAAGAGGTGTTAATTATTACGGAATATTTTTATTTGTCGTTGTTGTTAATTTAATCGCAGGATTTCAGGCATTAGGTTCTTTGATGGCAGTGGGTTTATT
>CANRJX010000072.1 GCA_947631095.1 uncultured Wohlfahrtiimonas sp. | reverse complement strand
GTTAGGAGATTCTCAATGAAAACATCTAAATTTACTGATAGCCAAATCATGGCAATTTTAAAACAAGCAGAATCAGGCATTCCTGTCACAGCTCTTTGTCGTGAGCACGGTATGAGTAGTGCTACATTTTATAAATGGCGAGCTAAATATGGTGGTATGGATACTGCATTGATGGCAAGATTTAAAGAGTTAGAAGCCGAGAATGCTAAGCTTAAAAAAATGTACGCTGAAGAACGATTAAAAGCTGAGATTATCCAAGAAGCCATGGCAAAAAAGTGGTAAAGCCATCTTGTCGTCGAAAGATGGCGCAGGAGGCAATATTACAAAGAAAAGTCAGTATTCGCCTAGCTTGCAATACGTTTAATATCAGTGAAAAGTGTTATCGATATCAATCAAAACTCAAGAGTGATAATGCTGTGATTGCGGAAAAACTGATTGAGCTGACCGAAGAAAATCGAGATTGGGGATTTGGGCTCTGTTTTGCTTATCTGAGACATGTTGCTAAATACCGTTGGAATCATAAACGTGTTTACCGAATCTATTGTGAACTGGCTTTGAACCTACGAATTAAACCTAAAAGGAGATTAAAAAGACATAAACCTGAACCACTCAAAGAGCCCATTAAATCTAATCAAGTTTGGTCTTTAGATTTTATGCATGACCAATTAATTGATGGCCGCAAGATCAGATTATTGAACATCATTGATGATTATCGCCGTGAAGGCTTAGCCATTGAAGTTGATTTTTCACTGCCAACCATCAGAGTCATTAGAGCATTAAAGCAATTGCTAGAATGGCGTGAAAAACCTTCAGTGATTCGATGTGATAATGGTCCTGAATTTATTAGTCATCAATTTACAGAGTGGGCTAAAGAAAATGGAATACGGATTGAATATATTCAGCCTGGCAATCCACAACAGAATGCGTATATCGAGCGTTATAATAGAACTGTACGGTATAGTTGGTTGAGTCAAAATCTATTCGATACACTTGAAGAAGTACAAGATTATGCAACTAAATGGCTTTGGCATTATAATCATGAAAGACCACATCAGGCTAATCAAGGACGGCCACCTTTAATGGCAGCTTAACCTCTACTTTTAACTTCGGTTATTTATGGGAGGATTACCCCATCAGCAATCCTTGTTAAGTCAATGTATTCACTGATAATATCAATTGTGATTTCTTAATGCGACAGAACCTCACAAGTACGTAATATGTGTGATTTAGTATTAGTTCTCCATAATGGAGAAGCTACATTATATGAAGATGTGGAAGAGGGGATAAAGGTGTACCAAAGCCTATAAGGAAACTGGTATTTTTAAATCATTAATCGTTGTTAAGGTAAAACAGTGAAAATATTAACGATATTTGGCACGCGGCCTGAAGCCATCAAAATGGCGCCTTTAGTAAAAGAACTAAAGCGAAATCATCAAATTGAAACTCGTGTGTGTGTAACGGCACAACATAGAGAAATGTTAGATCAGGTTTTATCTTTATTTGAAATTGAGCCAGATTATGATTTAAATATCATGAAAGAAGGGCAAACGTTAGAAAGCATTACATCTAGCATATTGCAAGGTTTAAAGCCTATTTTGCAAGAGTTTAAACCAGATTATGTATTGGTTCATGGCGATACTTCAACAACTTTTGCATCTAGTTTGGCCGCATTTTATCAGCAAATTTCAGTTGGGCATGTAGAAGCAGGTCTTCGTACTTATGACTTATATTCACCTTGGCCAGAAGAAGGCAATCGTTGTTTAACAGGTGTTCTTTCTGAACTACATTTTGCACCCACAGACCAAGCACAAAAAAATCTTTTAAAAGAAGGCACCAAGCAAGAGAAAATATTTATTACGGGTAATACGGTAATAGATGCTCTGTTAGAAGTAGTAAAGCTATTAGAAAAAGATGATTTGAAACAGAAAATGGAAGCACAATTTCCATTTACAAAAAATGACCAACCAATGGTATTGGTAACAGCGCACCGTAGAGAAAACCATGGTGAAGGTATTGCCAACATTAGTACCGCAGTTAAATCATTATCTATTCAATATCCGCATATTAATTTTGTTCTTCCACTGCATTTGAATCCAAAAGTAAGATACGTTTTTATCGAAGAATTATCTGGTTTGGCAAATGTACAGCTAATAGAACCACAGGAATATCTACCATTCGTTTATCTCATGTCGAAATCATTATTTATTTTGAGTGATTCAGGTGGTGTTCAAGAAGAAGCTCCATCACTTGGTAAACCCGTTTTAGTGATGAGAGACACTACAGAAAGACCAGAAGCTGTATTGGCAGGCACAGTAATGTTGGTAGGCACAGATACCAAGAACATTATTGAATATAGTCAACAGCTCTTAGAAGATGAACAGTTTTATCAAACAATGGCGGGTGCAAAGAATCCTTATGGTGATGGCACTGCATCCAAAAAAATCGTTCAGTTATTAATTCAAAGTATGCAATCAAAAAGAGGTAATAAATAGTGAGTGCTCCAACAGTTTCTGTTATTGGTCTTGGTTATATCGGTTTACCTGCGGCAGCAATGTTTGCTGCACAAAAAGTTAATGTAATTGGTGTGGATGTTAATGAAGAAGCAGTGAATATCATTAATCAAGGAAAAATTCATATTGTAGAGCCAGGATTAGAAGAGCTTGTGCGCATTGCCGTTGCTGAGGGCTTTTTAAAAGCTGTGACTAAGCCAGAAAAAGCAGATGCTTTTGTCATAGCAGTGCCAACACCATTTAAAGGCAACTATGAACCAGATGTGAGCTACATTAAAGCGGTAGCGAATGCCATTGCACCTGTATTAGAAAAAGGTAACACTATTATTTTAGAATCAACTTCGCCTGTGGGTACAACAGAGGAAATGATAGGTTGGCTAGAAGCTGCTCGCCCAGATTTAAAATTTCCAAAAGAAGGTGAAACAGGGCAAGATATTTATGTCGCTTATTGCCCAGAGCGAGTTTTACCAGGGCAGGTAATTAAAGAGTTAGTGGAAAATGACCGCGTGATTGGTGGTATTACACAAGAGTGCTCAGAAAAGGCTATTGCTGTTTATCGTATTTTTGTGAAAGGTGATTTACCGACAACAAATGCACGCACTGCGGAAATGGCTAAGTTAACAGAGAATGCTTATCGTGATGTTAATATTGCATTTGCCAATGAATTATCTTTAATTTCAGATCGTTTAAATATTAATGTGTGGGAGCTGATTGAATTAGCAAACCGCCACCCTCGTGTGAATATTTTGCAACCTGGCCCTGGCGTAGGTGGGCATTGTATCGCAGTTGACCCATGGTTTATTGTGAATAAAACCCCTGATTTAGCGAATATTATTCGTACTGCAAGAGAAGTGAATGATGGAAAGCCACAATGGGTAATTGAGAAAGTTAAAAATGCTGTTAAAGCTTTTGCTGAAGCTAATAATAAACCTGAAAATGAAGTGCGCATTGTTTGTTATGGCTTGGCATTTAAACCAAATATTGATGATTTGCGTGAAAGCCCGGCATTGATGATTACGAATAAATTGGCTGATCTATATATAAACCAAGTATTTGCAGTAGAGCCTAATATTGGTAAAGATCACTTTAAAGCTGAACAAACATTTAAGTTGATTGAATTAGATGAAGCAAAAGAAGTGGCTGATGTCGCTGTGATTTTGGTAGATCATATAGAATTTAAAGAAGGTTTGAAATTTTCTCAAGATACTATAATCGTTGATACTAAAGGCATTATTTGATTTATTGGATTATATCGTGAATACAAGCAAACAACCTTCTGTTAGAAAAATTGACCAACAAATTGAATTGTTGAAATTTCAGATAAATGATAAAAATATTTTAATTGATGAATTGCGTCGAAATTTACTAGAAGTAGAATTGATTAATGAAAAACTCAATAGGCGTGTTTTGGGATTAATCTCAGATCAAAAGCCTTTAGAGGAACTAGCATCAGAGCTACGTAATAAAATTGATGAGTTAGTTAAAAATCAATTAATTATGGAAAATGATGCGGAAATTTTACGTAATGAGGCTGATAGCCTAAAAAATACGAAGTCTTTTAGGCTTGGCTATGCTTTAATTTTTGGTTTTAAATCTTTCAAGGGGTTTAATCATTTATTAAAAACTATTAAAGATCTTCTTTTGGAAAAATTTCATCGTAAATCTCGTAAGAAATTTAAAAAAAATCAAGTGTCTATAAAATTTCCAATGTTATTAGAAAATTTAAAAACTACAACATTGGTAAAGCCAAATATTTTTTGGATAGTGGATGATGAAGCTGAAAATTTTGGTACAAAGGAGATTGCTTTAAGTTCTCAAACTGATAGTTTTTTAACTTTATCTAAAGAAGAGTTGTTGTCAGAAATTATTGTAGATGAATCTTGTACTTCATATTATGTTCTATTCATTAATGCTTATTCTGTAGAAAGTAACTTTAGTGAAAAACAATGTTTATTAACTATAGAAGCTTTTGATCATGAAAATAATAAAAGCGATCTTTTTTTAGATGTGCCATTTAGTACTGCCATAGGAAAAAATTATTATTATCTCGATGTATTTCCAGAAAGTATTAATGCTGTTTTACTACCTTTTTCACAAAAAATAGCACGTTTTGAATTAGGTTTAAAAACTTGGGATGCACAAGGAGAAATTGTTGTGCAAAACAAGCTTTCTTACGCGAGTTTTAAAGATGGGGTCAGTATTATTATCCCTGCTTATAAAAGTGAGGGAACAATAGGTTTATGTATTGAATCATTGGTGCAGCAAAGTTTAGATTATGAAAAATTTGAAATTATAGTTGTTCTTAATGGGCCACCTAATTCATCTTCTAAAATATTAAGAAAGATTCAAAAAAAATATCCTTTATTAAATTTAAAAGTATTTAAAATTGAGCAAGCAGGAGCAGGTTTAGCAAGAAACTATGGTATTAAAAAAGCTGAATATTCTTTTACCACTTTTATAGATGCTGATGACTATGTATCAGAGAATTACTTACTTAATATGTATTCTAAGTCTTCATTTACTAGTTTAGTCTTAGCAGATGTAAAAGATGTTTTAAATGGTGAAGTGCAAGATAATAGTATCTCAATGCAGTTATTGAAAGCTCAAGATCAAAATAATATTACTTATAATTCAACGACATCAGTTTTAACTATGAATGCTTGTAAATTGGCACCAACATATATGGTTAAAAGTACTATGTATGATACCAATCTTCGCAGTGGTGAAGATGTTGTTTATTGGAGCCAATTATTAACTCAATTCCAACCAATCATCAAAATTGTAGATGATTTAGAGGACAGTATATATTTTCGCGTATTAATGGATAATTCTGTTTCTAGACAAAATGAATCATATGATTTTAATGTCAAACAGAGGTTGCAAGTAATTCAAAATCTTTGCACATTGCTAAGTAATACCAAAGCAAATAACATGCTTGTTTTCATACAAAGTAAAATTAATGCTCAAGCAGGATTTATTAAAAGATATCTAACACGTCATCCATATGAATATTTGAATTTTAAAAAAGATATTAGTGAAATGAGTTTGAATAATTCATTTATTAATGAAATTAATGCATTGTTTTCAGATACATTGATTATTTCCTATTGTTATGCACCATATGCAGATACATCAGGTATTGTGATGAGCAAAAGAATTAATGCTATGGCAAAACCTGTGGATGTTATTTCTAATAAAATGACAAATGTTCGTTCAATAGATTTAAGTTTAAACCAAATTGCGCAAGAATATTTAGGAAAGCATATTGAGCTGAATGCACCGCAAGCATTTGCAAACTGGGGAGCAATTGAAAAATTTGCAGAGCTAGTTGTAAAGCAAGTTGGTGAGTTAATCAGTCAGCGTCCTTTGTATGAAAATTTTTATAGCCGAGCAATGTGGCCAGCTTCAAACTTTGCCGCCGCTTTATTAAAAATGAAATATCCTACAATAAAATGGACCGCAGAATTTTCTGATCCATTATTAATGGATGTTACAGGTAATAAAAGGCAAGATGAAATGCCTATTGAATGGCTCTATAAACATGGTTTAATAACTGTTGGAGAATTTAATGAGCCTCAAAAATTATTTTATTGGTGTGAGCGTTTAGTTTATTTGTATGCGGATCATATAATTTTTACAAATGAAAATCAGCGCGATTATATGCTCTCATATGCAGATGAAGAGTTAAAAGAAAGGATTGAAAAAATATCTGAAATATCTCCTCAACCAACGCTATCAGAGAAATATTATAATTTGTCTTCAGTGAAGTTAGAAAAAAATGAAGAGCTAATTTATATTGCTTATTTTGGTTCTTTTTATGTAAATAGAGGATTTGAAAATTTCTTTAAAGCATGGCAAGAGTTAGAGTTTGATGCTAGAAAAAAACTTCGCTTGTATGTTTATACACAGCAAAGTGCAGATGATGTTTTAAGAGACGCACCTAATGAATTAAAAGATTTCATAATTATTCAGCCCTATGTTGGTTATTTTGATTTTTTAGCACTCACCAAACAGTTTGATGTTTTATTGGTAATGGATGCTCAAACAAAAGGTTTAAAGATGAATAATCCCTATTTGCCATCTAAATTAAGTGATTATTTAGGCAGTGGGACAAATATTTTGGCGCTTGTTGAAGAAAATAGTCCAATGCATAAAGATCAGTTTTTACAAGATACTGCTGTGTTATTAAATGATCAAACACAGATTAGAGTTTTTTTAGAAACCATAATTACTTAGAAGATTATTTTATTTAGGTAGAAATTATCAAATGAAAAAAAAAATATTATTTACAAAATTTAATATCTCGAATAAGCAAATAGCTTTTGAGTATGTAGATGATGAGTCAAAGGGCAACATTTATTTTAAATTATTTCCTGCAATTATTCCTAGTAATGACTTAATTGCACATGCTTTATCTACTTTGTGTGCTCGAAATAACTATGAAGTAGTTGAGTTTGATCTATCTATTAGCAAAGAGTCTGTAGATGCGATTAGTTTTTTTACGCAGTCAAAAGTGAGACTTACTGAAGGTGTTGATAATTTATTAAGCCCCCCTCAAAAAAATATTGTAAAAGAAAACATTATTTTAAATTTTAGTGGTGGCTTTGATAGTTTGGCTGCAAAATTAATTATGCCTAGTAGTAAAACAAAATTAGTTTCGATGGACTTTGGTGGCAATTTTTCAAGAGAGCAAAGGTTTTTTTCTCAGTTTGATACCTGTACAGTCGAAACAAACTTATTAGCTTTTCCAATTAGAAAAAATTCGTGGTCATTTATGGGGATAGGAAGTATTCTTTTCAGCGAATATTTGCAAGCAGACTTTTATACTTTTGGTGGAATATTAGAAGCAAGCAGATTAAATTTTGACTTAAATAAAACTCCAAGAAAAAATAATAGTTTTCCTCCATTTCTAGCTGTTGGTATGGAAAATGCACCATATACATTAGGCCTAACAGAAATTGCTACGGCTATTATAATGTTGAAAGAAGCTCCTAAATTAACTTTATTATCTTTACAATCAGTAGCAAATGATGGAGAGGAAAAAAAATATAGAAAACAGTTGATATTGTATGCAGTTGCACAAAAATTAAAAATGGAAAACTTTATCACTTCGGATGCATTTGTATTACCTATTAACAAAGTTAATTTTGGGCAAAATTTTGCGTTAGATTTTTTATCTTTTTATTTAATAAAGTATTTAGATATTAGCTGGTTATTTAATATCTATCATCAGATACCAGAAGAGGTAATAAGTTTGAGTCATAAGTTGTCATTATGTTTCTATGAAAAATTTAATTCTAATTTTTTATCGTGTTTACCGCAGTCATTGCAGAAAGATTTAATGATGACATTAATAGGCTTAGAAATTCCACCATATAGTGAGATTGACTGGATCGAATTTAGAGAAGTTATCGATCTACTTGATAAGTTAAATAATTAATACTTAGCAAGTAGTTTGATTATTTGTAAAAGTACAGTTTTAAAAATATTTTTAGACTATTTATAATGGGTATAAGTAAGTTAATGACAAATTTTGTTTCGATAGAAGATGGTAATATCAAGTTATATACAACAGACCAAGAGTATAAGTATGCATTCTACTTGTATCATAAAAAGACTCTTGAAAAAAAAATGTATACAGATGAAAATTATGCCTATTTTAAGTTAGGAGATAGATTGGGTTTTTTTAAAGCTGTATTTTTTAAAAAAAATACAGCCAATCAAATCAGCGTAGAAAATAAATATTTTTTAGTTCGAGATAATCAAATTATAGATATTCAGATGCGTAATATCGCAGAAGCAGAAGGTTATAAGATAGATTTATATGATGTTAATTCTGATATTACATTTATTGTTTTTAATGCTACAAATTCTACTAAAGAGACGGAGCCTTTCGGACTGAAATTTTTACTTTCAAGAGGGTACAATGTAATAGCTTGTAAGCAAAATAATAATCAATATCAAGAATTGTCTTTTGAGATATTTAAGGAAGTAGTATCTCCTCATGTAATGAATAAAAAAATTTTTTTATATGGTAGTTCATTAGGGGCATATTGTGCTGTTTATTATGCAGGTGCCATTAATGGAACAGTTATTGCAGCTGCTCCAAGAAATTCAGCACATCCAGTTATGATTAATTTTGATAAGAGTAAATTATATTTAGCTGAGAATTATTTTCATAAAGATATTATAGAAAATCCTAAAACAGATAAAAAAGTATATATATTTTTGGATCCTCATCAGAAAAGAGACGTATATTTTATCGATGCTTTTATTGAACCTGTTTATAAAAATAGCATGACTGTTCTTAAATTTAATTATGCTGGTCATGAGGTTTTATATCACCTTAATAGTATTAAGGAGCTATCTAAAATTATTGATTTTATTGTGAATGATGAAAAAGGAACTTTATATTTAAATTATGATGCTGAAAGTGAATTTTCTCTATATGGTAAAGCAGAGAATTCTTACCAAAATATGAAAAAATATTTATATGAATACAAATATTATTCTAACGGCCATCCTGTTATAGAAAAGAAAATACAGAGTTTGAAAGAAAAAATTAACTTACTAATGAAAAAATTATGAGATTAAATCTAGTTTCAGATGAGCTGACTAGATTAGCTTTATTAACAAATAGTTATAAAAAATTTTTTTTTTGTAATGATTTACTTTTTGTCGAATCAGCTTGGCAAGGCCGTTGGAATCGATGGAAATACAAGATTGCATCTTATCCTGATTATCCTGAACGAAATAATGACAAGCTGAAAAAGTTAGTTCAAAAAGCGAAAGATCGTGGGATTCCCACGGTCTTTTGGAACAAAGAAGATGGCGTGCATTTCGATCGTTTTATAGATAGTGCCAAGCTGTTTGATCATGTTTTCACTGTTGATTCCAACTGCATCCCTAAATACAAAGAAGTGATGGGGCAAGATGCATCGGTACATACGATGATGTTTGCCGTGCAGCCAAAATTCCATAGTTTTACGGGTTTTAATTTTAAGCATAATCGTGCCAATTTTGTAGGTAGCTATAGCCACCATGTGCATGATGAACGTAGAGAATTGCAAGATCAGTTGTTTGGATCTGCATCAGAAACAGGTTTGGGGCTTACTGTCTTTGACAGAAACTCAAAGCGTAAATCTGAAAACTATCGCTACCCTCTGTTGCCAAACATGAATACTTTGGGTGCAGTAAAGTATCCAAAAACGGGGCAAATATATAAAGATTATTTAGTTTCTTTAAATGTGAACACAGTGATGGATTCCCCTACTATGTTTTCACGTCGTTTAGTGGAAATTTTAGCCTGTGGCGGTATCGCTGTTACTACGCCAGCATTGTCAGTGGATGAAATGTTTAAAGATTATTGCCACGTAGTTCATAGCCCAGAAGAGATGCAGGAATTGTTTAATCGCTTAAAGTATGGCCCAAGCAGTGATGATCTAGAAAGAGCAAGAGCAGGTGCAGAATATGTTGCTAAGTACCATACTTGGGAGCATCGCTTAAAAGAAATTGCTAGAGTTGTGGGCTTGGATTATTAATGGCAAACCAATTGAGATTTACAGGTTTAAAATGGTTCTGTCGCATTAAGAAATCACAATTGATATTATCAGTGAATACATTGACTTAACAAGGATTGCTGATGGGAATA
>CANRJX010000071.1 GCA_947631095.1 uncultured Wohlfahrtiimonas sp. | reverse complement strand
ATTAAGCTGATGGCATCTTCCTGTGATAAACCTCTTTGCTGACAATAGAATAATTGTTCTTCAGAGATTTTTGAGGTTGAAGCTTCATGCTCAACTTTAGATTGTGAGTTACGCACATCGATATAAGGGAATGTGTGCGCACCACAACGATCACCCATCAACATAGAGTCACACTGTGAGTAGTTATGAGCACCTGTTGCACCTGGATTAATTTGGACTAAGCCGCGATAGATATTTTGTGCAAGACCCGCTGAAATACCTTTTGAAATAATCGTTGAACGAGTATTTTTTCCGATGTGGATCATTTTTGTACCCGTGTCTGCTTGCTGGCAATCACGCGCAACAGCAACAGAGTAGAATTCACCAACAGAGTCATTGCCTTTAAGAATACAGCTTGGGTATTTCCAAGTAATGGAAGAACCTGTTTCAACTTGTGTCCAAGAAATTTTAGAACGATCGCCTTGGCAAATACCACGCTTAGTTACGAAGTTATAAATACCGCCCAAGCCATTTTTATCGCCCGGATACCAGTTTTGTACGGTTGAATATTTGATGGATGCATCTTCTAGTGCGATTAATTCCACAACCGCAGCATGCAATTGGTTTTCATCACGTTGAGGCGCTGTACAGCCTTCTAAATATGACACATAACTTTGATCATCTGCGATGATTAATGTGCGTTCGAATTGTCCTGTATTGGCAGCGTTAATACGGAAATAAGTAGACAATTCCATTGGGCAACGTTTGCCTTTAGGAATATATACAAATGAACCATCTGTAAATACAGCAGCGTTTAATGCCGCAAAGAAGTTATCTTTATAAGAGACAACTGTACCTAAATATTTTTTAACTAAATCAGGATATTCTTGAACAGCTTCACTGAATGAACAGAAGATGATGCCTTGTTCAAGCAATTTTCCTTTATAGCTCGTTGCGACAGAAACAGAGTCGAATACTGCATCAACTGCAACACCAGCCAAAATTTCTTGTTCTTCTAGCGGAATGCCTAAGCGCTCATAAGTGCGTAATAATTCCGGATCAACTTCATCTAAGCTTTTAGGTGCTTGTTCTTGTAATTCTGACAAAGATTTAGGCGCAGAATAGTAAGAAATTGCTTGGTAATCGATAGGGTCGATTTTTAAATGTGCCCAATCAGGCATTTCCATTTCAAGCCATGCAGCATAAGCTTTCAAGCGATAATCTAAAAGCCATTCAGGCTCTTTTTTCATTGCTGAAATTTTACGAATGATATCTTCATTCAAACCTGGTGGTAAGGTTTCCTGTGGAATGTCCGTGACGAAACCGTACGCGTACCCTTCCTCAGTTAATTTTTGAATTTGTTCCATAAATAAACTCTCTAAACAGTAACTTTTGTAATGGGAATAATCACTTCACTTTGCATGTCTCGAGCGGGTAGTGCTACAAGAGATGCTAAAGATATGTTTGAAAACTCACGGTGGAGAATCTTATTAATTAATGCCCAATGAGGTGTTAGATCACAACTGTTTGAACGATCACAAGATGAATGATCATCAGTACAAGAATTGATCGACATCGGTCCTTCAATTGCAACAATAATTTCGAGGAGTGTAATGTTTTCAGGTTTTCTTTCTAAAAGATAACCGCCCTGCGATCCTCTGATAGAGGTTAATAATTTCTCTTTAGTGAGAATTTTTAAAATTTTACTCGTAAAAGCTGGACTTAAGTGACATTCGTTCGCAATTTGCGATGCACTATGAGCCACTTCATGCTTTGCAAGATGAGTCATAATGAGCAAAGCATAATCTGTTTCACGTGTGATTTTTAACATTGAAATTTACAACTTCCCGCATAAAGATAAGGTGTATATAATATAGCACTAATTTCGTTCTATTTGTATTTTATATTTAAATTATTCAGATATATAAAGCTTTATAGTATAAATTAGAACACTTAAATATGATTAAATTGATTATAAAAAATTGGCTAGAATAAATACAAAGAATATAAAGAGGTTGCGATGCAAAAAATTCTAAATTTGTATGATCATGAACAGTATAAACAATATGACAATATTGATCTTTCATTAAAAACGAAGTCCTACCCAGTTGCTGTCGGTGTGATGCTGATGCGCTACATTATTGAAAAAGGATTAGAGGGCGTCGATAGTATTGATAATTGTACTTATCAATCTTTGATATATGCTAAAAACAGTGCTCGTCAGCGTGTGAAATTGTATATTTCAGCTCTTGAAAATCATTGGAAACTACAACATAGTTTGAATAATATTTTGAAAGATGAGTATACAAAATTAGATGTTATCGATGTTATTAATAGATTAAGATTGCAAGATAAGATAACTGAATCATTCAGATCATATCTTTTGGATCAGAATTCAAACGAGCAATTCAATGAAAATCATAAGGGAGAGTTAATAGCAGTCATTACGAATAATATGAATGCTGTTACGTCATATTCTCGTAAAGTTGTTAAAGATATAGAAGAACTAATTGAGCTTTTAGAAGAAAGAACAAATGTATTGGTTCATATTTTTAATAGCCATCCGTTGTTAAAAAAATACGATATTAGCTATATGTACGATTGTATACCGGTAGCTCCGTACACGAATTTACCGATTAATTATGATCCTAGGGACATCCCTTTTTATTTTTGTAATCCATTAGATAATAATATTATTGCTATATTTAGAGCTTCTGTCACTTCGTTAGAAGAGCGCTTGGCGATGGGATTGATCACTCATGATTTAATTTATTTGGATACTTATACATTAATTGTTGATGAATTAGAATCGATTGAGTTTTGGATTAATTTAACTTCAACAGAATTATTTGATGAATGTGTCGCAAGGGTTGTAAATGCTGCATATTTATAGTTCTTTATTTAAATTATTAGATTTTCTTGCCCTATTTAGGTCAAGAAAATATTAATAAATATTATATTTTATTTACGTAAATTAACATCTTGATATAATTTTATCTGCAGTACATCCATAAAAATATAAGGTGATATACCATGAAAAAAAATATTTACTCAGACAGTGTTAATAGAAAAATTATTATTTGGGTGACCTTAATTGGTGGTTTTATTAGCTCATTAGTTAAGTGGGGCTCAGAAGTGAATATGCCGCCAAGGATGCCCGGTGAGATCTCGCCGCCAGGTGCTCATATTGATGCTTGGTTAGGCTGGATAGGTTTTGACTCACATTCATTAGATTATATTTATCAGGGTGTACAAGTACCTGGTGCTGTAACGTTGTATCATTGGTTGTTCAGCTTTGCTTTTGCATTTGTTTATGTTGTATGGTCGATTTACTGGCCAAGAGTACGCTTATGGTACGGTGCATTGTACGGCATTATTATTACGGTAGTTATGCATGGTTTATTAATTCCGCTGTTAGGTTTTAGAAACCCAAAATATGCAGAAGGTGAAATTGGTTGGTTATGGAACCTCAATGGTTTTGAATTATGGAGTGAGATTTTAGGTCATGTTTATTGGTCTGTTTCAATTGAAATTTGTATGATTGCTGTCTTAGCGCATTATGCTCGACCAATTCAAGGTATTTGGTGGAAGAAATAGTCAATAAATAGTTATTAAAAAACCTAGCTTAAAGCTAGGTTTTTTTGATTCAGCGTCTTATTAAACTTCTTTGTGTTTGATTAAGAAACACTGACGAATTTTCGGATCACGTGCAAAATCTAATGGAAGTGTTTCACGAGAAACATCTTTAATATCAAAGTTACCTAGGATTAAAGGGTCCATTTTGAAATTACGTAGGTTAGTAGAGAAAATTAATAAACCATCTTTAGTTAATAATTCCATTGCATCTTCAATCAAACGAATGTGGTCGCGTTGAATGTCTAAAACATCCGTCATACGTTTTGAGTTAGAAAATGAAGGTGGATCCATAAAGATTAAATCATAGCGTGCTTCACGTTTTTGCATTAATGGTAATTCACTGATGTGCGCAGCCATATTTTTGAGCCATTCCAATACATCTTTTTGAATGAACTCATATTGTTTTCCAGTTAAGCCATTCAAAGAGAAGTTGTTTTCAGCCCATTTCAAATATGTTTTTGACATATCTACTGTGGTAACGGACTTAGCGCCACCAATTGCAGCTAAAACACTGGCACTGCCTGTATAAGCAAAGAGATTTAAGAAGTTTTTACCACGAGCTTTCTCAGAGATCATTTTGCGTACATTGCGGTGATCTAAAAATAACCCTGTATCTAAGTAATTGACTAGATTTACCCACAATTTTGCTCTATTTTCTTCAACAGGGAAGAATTCTCCACGATCTTCTTCTTTCTCATATTGATTCGTGCCTTTTTGGCGTTCACGTAATTTAAAATGAATATTTTTCTCAGCAATTTCAGAAAATACCATTGGCACAATCGCTTGAATTTTTTCTAAACGCATTGCTGCTTTAGTCGCATCAATGCTTTTAGGTGCTTTAAATTCATATATCACTAATGATTGATCATAGCGGTCAATTGCAACATTAAACTCAGGCAAGTCAGAGTCATAGACGCGATAACACATAACATCATTTTGTTTCGCCCATTTTTCCCATTTCTTTTTATTTTTGGTTAAGCGATTTAAGAAATCAGTGCCACCATCTGCCATTAGTTCATCTAAATTACGTTTTTCTTGGCGAACATCTGCCGCTTTACGATCGACAAAAAACTGCTCTTCAATAGAAAATTGTAAATATACACATTCCAGTGGACCATTATAAAACTTGTTCACTTTGCGAGCACGAATACCCATTTGTTTACCAAGTTCAACTTCTGAAGTAATAATACCTGCATCGAAGCCGATATAAGGGCGTAACCAATCACCGAGCTCCATATAAGTTGGTTTTAACTCTTCTTTTTCGCCCAAGCGCTCACCATAAGGTGGGTTAGTAACGATTAAGCCTTTTTCGCTTAAGTTTTCAGGCTTTTTAAAATGTTGGAACATTTGGTGAGAGAAAGACATATTTTTTAATACGCCTGCTCTATCGGCATTTGCTTTGGTAATGCCGATCATACGAGCATTACGTTCAACACCGTATAATTTACCTTGGTAAAAATCTTTACCTTCTTCTGCACGAAGTTTTGCTAAACGAACACATTCGCTCCACAAGTGAGCATCATGCATGCGCCAATTTTCAAAACCAAATTTAGGGCGATATAAACCTGGGGCAATATCACGTGCCATCAATGCAGCTTCAATCAAAATAGTGCCTGCACCACATAAAGGATCAATGAAATCTTGATGCTCTTTTGCTTTTTTAGGCCATTTAGAACGATATAGTAATGCTGCGGCTAAGTTTTCTTTAATTGGAGCTGCACCCTGTTCGGTACGGAATCCACGTTTATGTAATGGCTCACCACTAAGGTCGAGATATAACGTGAACTCTGTGTCTTGAATGTGTACATAAAATCGTAAATCAGGATCGTCTTTATCCACAGATGGTCTACCACCTGTAGTCATATCAAAATAATCAACGATTGAATCCTTAACACGTTGTGCTGCATATTGAGTATGAATATGTTGGGCACGTTTTGTTGTCACTTGGATAACAAAAGTTTGATCATCGCTCATATGCGTAGACCAAGGGAAGCCTGAAAGTTGACGATGTAAATCATCTAGATCTTTCATGGTTCCAGTTTTTAATTGCAATAAAACACGAGAACCACAACGCGTCCATAATAGTGCTTGGTATGCCTCTTTTAAGCCACCTTCAAAGCGTACGCCTGTGGCATCACTGCTCGATTCAATACCTAAAGCTGTGAGTTCATCTATAACATAAGGTGCTAAACCTTGTGCGCAAGTAATAAAAAAAGAGGACATCGATCAATCACCATGAAATTTTTACGTATAACGGGGCATTATAACGAAAAGTTGCTAAAAATGTCTGATTTAGTTGGATAGCATGTGAATGTTTGTTCAGGGGTTATCGGCTAGAAATCAGTTAGCTAAACTTAAATTTGTCCTATGGTGAGGTAAAGCATACAATTCCAAAGTATATTTCTCAGCCATCTAAATTATTATGTCCAAACAAAAACCATTTTCGATTGCTTCAGAGTCTATTCCAACCACCAATAAAACTGTTGAGTGGCAACAACAAAATAGTGCATCGTTTGCATTCACGCTCAATTATTCAGCGAAAAACAGCTCCCAAAAAATTGTAACGATTGTTGAGAATATGCAACAAGCCGAGAGCTTAGTGCAAGATCTGGCTTTCTTTGGGCATAATGCAACACTGTTTCCAGATACTGAAACCTTGCCATATGATAATTTCTCACCTCAGTTGAATATTATTTCTGAGCGATTATCAATTCTCGCTAGATTACGACAAGGTGCAATTGAATCATTGGTTGTAACAATCCCGACTTTGATGCAAAGATTGGCTCCACTCAAATTTTTTGACGGGCATGTTTTAGTTTTAAAAGCTGGAGACATTATTGATCGAGACCAATGGCGATTAGGCTTAGAAGCATCAGGTTATCAAAATGTAAAACAAGTGATGGAACCTGGGGAATTTGCCATTCGCGGCGCAATTATCGATCTTTTCCCGATGGGAATTAAAACGCCGATTCGTGTGGATCTCTTTGATGATGAAGTGGATAGCATTAAGACATTTGATCCAGAAACTCAACGCACTATTGATGCAATTAATGAGTTGTCTATTTTGCCTGCACGTGAATTTGATAATAGCCCACAATCTTTAGAGTTATTCCAAAAGAAATTTAAAAATGCGTTTGAAGTGGATACTACCAAATGCCAGTTGTATAAAGAGATTGTGAATGGCAATTTGCCAGCAGGTGTTGAAAATTATTTGCCACTTTTCTTTGAAGAAACAGCAACTTTATTTGATTATTTGGGCGAGCGAACAACGTTTATTACCTATCCAAATTTATATAAAAGTGCTGAAGGATTTCAGCGCTTGATTGATAGCCGTTATGAACGCTATCGCCATGACATTGAAAGACCTCTTTTATCGCCTGCAAGGCTGTATTTGAATTTTAATGGTTTAGAGCAAATCTTGTCAGATAAACCAAAAGTTTCTCTGAGTTTTTCAGGTGATGATGCAGCTGTTAGAAAAGTAGATCAAATTTCAGAATGGCTAAAAACTCATGAAAATAAAGCCTTAATTGTTACAACAGAAACCACAGGGCGACGCGAGATATTATTAGAAAAGCTTAAAGAGCTAACATTATCGCCAACGCTTAAAAATAACTTTGCGGATATTATCAAAACACCAGATCCATTTATGTTATTGACGGGTTCATTGAGTCATAGTTTTAGTTATAAAGATCAATTTTCTTTGGTGACTGAAAATAGTTTGCTTGGTATTCCGATTCAAACAACACGCAAAAAACAGCAAAAAACTGTTGATGTGAAATCCATGTTGACGAGCATTGATCATCTAAAAGAAGGTGATCCTATTGTGCACTTGAAACATGGTGTTGGGCGTTATGTAGGCTTAGATAACATTGATGGAAATGAGTTGTTGGTTATTGAATATAAAGGCAATTCGAAACTCTACATACCAATTACGGATTTGAATGATTTATCGCTTTATACAGGTGGTTCAAAAGAGAGTGCGCCATGGCATAAATTGGGTTCGGATCAGTGGGAAAAAATTTGTAAAAAAGCTTCTGAGAAAATTCATGATACAGCCGCTGAATTATTGGATATTTATTCAAGGCGTGAATTACAAGAGGCCAAAGGTATGGAAATACCAGAGGAGTATGTGCAGTTTTCAGCGAGTTTTCCATTTCAAACAACGCCAGATCAACAGCGTGCAATTGATGATGTCTTGGGCGATTTAACCGTAGGTAAAATGGACCGCATTATTTGTGGTGATGTTGGTTTTGGTAAAACGGAAGTTGCTATGCGCGCAGCATTTATGGCTGTGATGAATGGCTATCAAGTAGCTTTATTGGCACCCACAACATTATTAGCAGAGCAACATGTACAGGACTTTATCGATCGTTTTGCAGATTGGCCGATAAAAATTGCAGGTTTATCACGTTTTAGAAGTACTAAAGAAACCAAACAAACTTTGGAGTTGTTGGCCGAAGGCAAGATGGATATTGTTATAGGGACTCATAAGTTATTATCAAAAGATGTGAAATTTAATAATTTGGGTTTGATCATCATTGATGAAGAACATCGCTTTGGTGTGAAACATAAAGAGCAGCTTAAATCATTGCGTACAGAGGTGAACTTATTGGCAATGACCGCAACGCCAATTCCTAGAACCTTAAATATGGGGTTGTCAGGATTGCGTGAACTGTCCATTATTGCAACGCCGCCGATGGAACGAATTGCCGTTAAAACATTTGTGAACGAATGGAATGATGAGTTGATTATTGAGGCAATTAATCGTGAAATTAAGCGTGGTGGACAAATGTATGTGTTGCACAATGAAGTGGAAACCATTCATTTAATGAAAGACACATTAGAACGATTAATGCCTGATGTGAGTGTTGGAATTGCACACGGACAGATGAAAGAATCTGAACTTGAAAACATCATGTTGGATTTTTATCATCATCGCATCCAAATTTTGCTATCCACAACGATTATTGAGTCGGGAATTGATGTTCCAAATGCTAATACGATCATTATTAATCGTGCGGATAAGTTAGGCTTGGCGCAGTTACATCAATTAAGAGGACGAGTCGGGCGATCGCATCATCGTGCTTATTGTTACTTAATTGTTCCGCCAGCAAAACAGATGACTAAAGATGCAATAAAACGTATTGAGGCACTCACTGAAACAGAAACATTGGGTGCAGGTTTTATGATTGCAAATCATGACTTGGAAATTCGTGGCGCAGGTGAGCTGCTTGGCGATTCACAAAGCGGACAAATCACAGAGATGGGTTTCTCGCTTTATATGGAGTTATTAACGCGCGCAGTTGAAGCGATTAAACGTGGTGAAGAACTAGATATCAATCAGCCATTTAAACAAGGATTAGAAGTTAATTTAGGTATTCCCGCTTTAATCACTGAAGATTATATTGCAGATGTTCCAACAAGGTTATCGCTGTATAAACGCATTGCGAGTGCAGAAGATTTGGAAGCATTGAATAATATTCACATAGAAATGATCGATCGTTTTGGTCTGTTGCCAGATCAAACCAAACGATTATTTAAGGTTGCGGAGATTAAGATAAAAGCAGCACCATTGAATTTAGAGAAAATCGAAGCAACTTCGGATGGTGTACGTATTGTATTTGGTGCTAAACCTAATTTGAATTTAAAAGCATTGATTGATTTGATCCAGAAAAAACCGCAGTTTTATCAGCTCCAAGGGCAAGAAGTATTGCGTTACAAATTGCCCATGGAGAATGAAGAAGTGCGCATCAATAGCATTTTGAAATTGATTGAAGAGCTAAAACCAATTTAGGTATTCATTATTAAAATAGGCTGAATTATTCAAAGATAACGCCATCTTCAATCGTTTCAGGATTCAAGAAGTTGATTTCGTTGACTGTAAAAAAGCGCGGTTGAATAATGATATCCCCATCAGATTTCTTGATGGGTTGATAGCCTACGCACTTTTTATAATCACAACCTTCTAAATAGATTGAGTCTTTGCCCACTAATATATGTTCCTGCATTTTGATGAATTCACCTGAGAGCATGATTTGTTCTTTTTCTTGGGCGTGATAAACACCTAGTTTAGCTGCGACAAATTCCATAAGTAGAATAAATAGCGTAAAAATAATGAATAAATAAGTAACGCCCAAAATTATGAAAGCTAAATCATGCAATACAGCTTTTTCTTTCTTCTTTAAGAAGAAAAAATGGGGAAGAAGTTTACTTGCATGATGTAATAAATCATGAAAATGCCTTGTGAAAGCAAATGGTATAAAGAAAGTATACAGGATGATAATTAAAAATCTTACGCCAAATGTAATGCCAGGTAAGCTAAAAATAAAGGGGCTTAATAGTAGAAAAGTAGCGATCGAGACAGGCCAAGAAAACTCTTGAGCAGTTACTTTTTCAATGCTGTGGCGAAACATAAAGATACCGCCAATAATAAAACCGATTGCGAAAAATAGTAGAGTAAGTAATAAGATGACTAATGTTTTATTTTGAACAACATCCAGCCACAAAGATGATTCCAGTGGAATAAAAGGCAGATGGAACGTTGCAAAATATGCGGATTTATATGAATACATTGCAATGTTGAACAGAAACAAACCCGCTGCCGGAATGATAATGACAGAAACAGCTTTCAGAGCATTAATAATATCCGA
>CANRJX010000070.1 GCA_947631095.1 uncultured Wohlfahrtiimonas sp. | reverse complement strand
TGGAGCGGGAAACGAGACTCGAACTCGCGACCCCAACCTTGGCAAGGTTGTGCTCTACCAACTGAGCTATTCCCGCAATCAAATGAGAAGCGTATTATACATAAAAATATAGATATGTTTGTATAAATATTGATCATTGTGTTTGTGTGATGAGTTTTATATCTCAATACTGACTATGAACTTTGTTCACACTCTTGTAAAATCGTACACTTTGAATTCGAAGGAGGGTGGTATGAAAATAGGATTTATCGGTGGTGGCAATATGGCCGAAGGGATTATTGCAGGCCTTGTGAATAATTTTTCACCCTCAGATATATTTGTGGCGGATCCTTCTACTGAGCGCCAACAAATTTTGAATGATTTATACGGGATTAATACATTTGGCCAATATGATGATTTTATTGCAGAGATGGATTTCGTCATTTTAGCCATTAAACCTCAGGGTTTTTCTGATGTATTGCCAGAGATTTCTAATTATATTCAGCCGAATCAAGTGGTTATTTCAATTGCAGCAGGCGTTTCAATTAATATCATTGCTTATCTACTCAATAATGAGTCTTTACCAATTGTGAGAACGATGCCAAATATGGCAGCAAAAGTTGGTCATGGTGTTACTGGGTTGTTTGCAAATGCCAATGTAACGGCTGAACAACAAAAAGTTGTTACAGAAATTTTTGAAGGCTGTGGAATGGCTGTTTGGGTCAAAGAAGAGTCATTGATTAATACTGTTATCGCAGTTGCTGGCTCTAGCCCAGCTTATTTTTTCTATTTTGCAAAGCTTATTGGAGAAATAGGTGCAAAGATGGGGTTAGATGAAACTACAGCTACAAAAATGGCCGTTCAAACAATGCTTGGTAGTGCAAAGCTTGCTGCAAATAGTGATGTTTCATTGAATGAGTTAATTCGTAGTATTTGTTCGCCAAAAGGTACCACAGAGCAAGCAATGATCTCTTTTGAGGAAAATAATTTGTCAAATATTGTAGAAAAAGCTATGGAAGCTACTGTAAAACGCAGTGAAGTTTTAGCCGATGAATTAGATAAAAAAGTGAGAGGTTAAGATGATTGCAGGCATATTAGAATTTATCATTAAGTTAGTTTTTAATCTGGTTAGCTTTTTAATCCTTTTACGTTTTTTATTGCAATGTGTAAAAATCAATTTTTTTCACCCGATGATTCAGATGTTGGTACGGGTAACCAATCCGCTCGTTTTGCCTGTAAGAAGAATCACACCTGTATTTAGCAGCTGGGATTGGTCATGTATTGTTGTGGTTCTATTGGCGGGATTAATTAAGTATTTACTCATTATGTTAATCACTCGTGTGGCTTTATCGCCATTAATTGTTGTTGGCTTAATTTTTATTGAAATTCTACAGGACATTTTAACCATCTATTTCTACGCGATGATCTTTGTTGCGATCTGTAGCTGGTTTAGGGATTCACCGAATGCACGTATTGTGCTAGATATTTTAGAAAAGCTCACTAATCCAGTGACTAGATTGTTAAAGATTTCAGTTCGCTACCGCAATATTGATTTTAAACCCATGATCGTTTTAGGCATCATTGTGTTGCTTCAATCTGGTCTATATATTGTTAAAAATGTCTTGTTACATTGGCATGTGGGTTAGTCATGGATGAGTTTTTTATGGCACAAGCACTGATTGAAGCTAGAAAAGCAGCTGAAATTGGTGAGATTCCGATTGGCGCTGTCATTGTTAAAGACGGTGAAATTATCGCCAGAGGATTTAATGAATCCATTACAAAAAATGACCCAACAGCTCATGCTGAAATAGTTGTCATTCGAAAAGCTGGGGAAGTCTTGAAAAATTATCGTTTGATTGATTGTGAACTATACGTCACATTAGAGCCTTGTATGATGTGTGCGGGGAGTTTTGTACACAGTCGATTAAAACGAATTATTTATGGTGCTGGCGACTCTCGTCATGGAGCGCTTGGCACACAGTTGAATGTTAATGCTTTTGAATCATTCAATCATAAAGTATCGATTACGCCTGCTGTTTTAGAGGAAGAGTGTCGCACATTAATACAAACGTTTTTTCGTGAAAAACGAAAACAACAAAAAAAGCAGTAAACTGAGGAGAAGGTATGTCTAGCATCAAAAACGCTTACTTAAAAGAGATTGAGGAACGTGGTTATAATGTTGATCCTATTCAATTAAAAGTTGCGGAAGAATACGATAAGTTAAAAGTAAAAATTGAAAATGATGAGCCAGCAGTCGATACAAGTAAGGTTTCGTTTTTTCAAAAATTAATGAAAGCGGTGCCAGATAAGGCAAAGCAATATCAGGATCCTCGAGGTATTTATATTTATGGCCGTGTTGGGCGGGGTAAAACCTTCTTAATGGATCTTTTTTATAATAATGTTGATGTACCTAAAATTCGTAATCACTATTATCATTTCATGCAAGATATTCATAATGAAATGCGCAGTTTCAGTGGTGAAAGTGATCCTTTAAAATTAGTTGCAAAAAGCTATGCCAAAAAATGCAAAGTGCTTTGTATTGATGAATTCCACGTCATTGATATCACTGATGCAATGATTTTATATCGCCTTTTAGAAGCACTGCTCGATGAAGGTATTTTCTTCATCACAACATCAAATCGTGAGCCTGATGAGCTTTATAAAAATGGTTTACAACGTGAAAAATTTTTACCAGCGATTGAAATTATTAAAAAACGTTTAGTTTCAGTGCCATTAGATAGCGATAAAGATTATCGCATGCGTCATTTAGAAACAGCAGATGTATGGTTCACTGGCTCTGTTGAAGAACAGATTAAACATTTTTCAACTGAATTTGATGAACTAGTAGGGCACAGCCAAGGACCTATTATACGTGATGTCAATGGTCACTCTTTTGAAATGTTGAAAGTCGGTGGTGATGCCACATGGTTTACATTCTCAGAAGCTTGTGCAAAACCTAGAGCTTCGCAAGATTTTATTAAATTAGCCTCAGAATATGGCACTGTCTTTTTAAGTGGTGTACCCATTTTAAATCGTAATCGCCAAAATGAAGCACGCCGTTTTGTGATCATGATCGACGAATTTTATGATCAAGGTGTGAAAATTATTATTGGCGCAGAAACCAATTTAGTTGATTTGTATGAATCAAAAGGCACAAATGCATTAGATTTTGAATTTGATCGTACCATGAGCCGATTAATAGAAATGCAATCAGAAACATATCTCCACCAACCCAAACGTCAAGCATAAGGAAACGCAATGAGTTCGTCTGTTTTAGTAAGTGCAGTAAAACAATTTATTCAAACTTTGTCGGCAACACAATTTCAAGGTGAAATAGAAGTCAGCGAAGTCGCTAAATTGGTTCATTCGGTCGATAATTCGATTTATGAAGTGAAGCCTGCTGCTGTGATTTACCCTAAAAACAGCGATGATGTTGCAATCGTGACAAAACTTTTGGCCAATCCTGAGCATAAAGATGTTCAAATTACGCCAAAAGGTGGTGGTACAGGTACAAATGGTCAATCTTTAAACCAAGGCATCATTTTAGATTTATCACGCCACATGAATAAAATTTTAGGTTTTAGCGCTGATAAACATCAAGTGATGGTTCAAACAGGTGTTGTGAAAGATCAATTAAATGCTTTTTTAAAGCCTCATGGTTTTTTCTTTGCACCAGAATTATCAACTTCAAATCGCGCGACGATTGGTGGCATGATTAATACTGATGCATCGGGGCAAGGCAGCTATACCTATGGTAAAACTCGCCATCATGTGGTTGCTTTGAAAGGTTATTTGCCGAATGGTGATTACATTGATACGAATGAAATCGATCCATTACAGCAAAAAATAGCTAGCATTATTGCACCTGAAGTGGATTCAATGAATGCTCATTTTCCTGAATTAAATCGTTCATTGACAGGTTATGATGCTAAGCATTTTTATGATGATGAGCATCATAACTTAAAACATTTATTGTGTGGTGCTGAGGGAACATTGGCTGTTTTAACAGAAGCGACTCTGAATGTGTTGCCGATTCCTAAATACAGTGCATTAGTCTTGTTGAGTTATGACGATTTTATTTCATCATTGCGCCATGCCACATATTTGATTAATGCACCAGTCACACCAACTTCTATTGAAGTGATGGATGATCGAGTGGTTGCCCTTGGACGTAACGACATTATTTGGGAGGTCAATCAACAATATTTTGAAGGTGTAGATTATGACCGCTTAAAAGCTGTATTGTTGGTTGAGTTTAACAGTGACAGTGAAGAGGAGCTACAGTCACATGTTGAAGCTTTTGTAACATACATGAAAGAGAGTAATTATTCATCTTTGCTTTCTTCAAATGTATTGTTGGGTGAAAAAGCCATTCAAAATATTTATGCTTTACGCAAGCGCGCGGTAGGTTTATTAGGAAACATGAAAGGCGAACGTAGAACGATGGCGTTTGTAGAAGATTGTGCGGTTCCACCTGAAAGTTTGGCTGATTTCATCACTGAATTTAAAGCTGTATTGGATAAATATGAATTAACATATGGCATGTTTGGCCATGTGGATGCGGGTGTTTTGCATGTTCGCCCAGCTTTGGATTTAAAGACAGAGCAAGATCGTGAAATGATCCGTGCTGTGAGTGATCAAGTTTATGATTTGTGTGTAAAGTACAAAGGCGTATTGTGGGGCGAGCATGGTAAAGGTATTCGTTCAGAATATTGTGAACCATATTTTGGAGATTTTTATCCGGTTATTCGTGCGATTAAAACTGCTTTTGATCCATTGAATCAAATGAACCCAGGAAAAATTGCAGCTCCAATTGGTAACGATGCTCCATTATATAAAATTGATACGACGCCGATGCGTGGACAAAAGGATGAGCTCATTTCTAATCAAATGTGGAATGAATATCGTCGAATTAACTTTTGTAACGGTAATGGTGCATGTTTTAACTACGATCTTCATTCACCGATGTGTCCGAGCTATAAAGCAACGCGTGATCGTGTTCAATCACCGAAAGGGCGCGCAGTCATACTCAAAGAATGGGAACGTAGACGTTGTATAGATACTAATACACCAGAATTTGAAGAAGAGATTTTTACAGCATTACAATCCTGTTTAAGCTGTGGAAGTTGTACTTCAGAATGCCCTGTAATGATCAATATTCCAAATGGTCGTTCACAGTTTGTTGAGGAGTATTATAAAACGCGTAAACGTCCACTGGTGGATATGATTTTGGCACAATCAGAAGAAAAAGCACCGTTGTTATACAGTATGCGTAAAATTACAAACCCATTGTTTAAATTACCGATGACAAAAACCATTATGAAAAAAATCGGCTTAGTGGATGCTACGATGCCGCAAGATAATGGTATTCCAGAGTTGGTAAAACAGGGTAAATTAACAGAATGGACGATTGCAGATGTTGAGCGTTTAACCGCAAATGGTATTAAAGATAATGAAAATTCTGTGATCATTGTTCCTGATGCATTGAGTGCTTACTTTGATGGAAATGTATTAAAAGATAGTGTTGAATTGCTTCATTCATTAGGCTTAAAGGTCTATTTGGCGCCGTATCAAAATTCAGGTAAGGCTTATCATGTTCTAGGAATGGGTGACCAATTTAAAAGAAGTGCTGAGCAGCAAAATAATATGCTTCTTCAGTTATCAAAATTAAATATTCCTTTAATAGGCATCGAACCACCCATTACGATTATGTATCGCAAAGATTACTCACAAATGTTTGGGACAAAAGTGGATGTGAAATTGGTGCAAGAATTTTTGGTTGAATACTTAGCCAATCAGAATAAATCAACGATATCTAATCGAGAGAAGTTTTATTTGTTAAGCCATTGTATGGAAAAAACTGCTGTGCCGAATGCGCCAGGTTTATGGAAACAAGTGTTTGATCACTTCGGTGTAGATGTGGAAATAGTGCCTACAGGTTGTTGTGGTATGAGTGGAACATTTGGTCATTTAACAGCGCAGCAAGAGTTGTCAGAAACTATTTATGGTCAATCTTGGAAAGTGAAGATTGATGGTATTGAAGATAAATCTCATCTTATGGCAACAGGATTTTCATGTCGCACACAAGTGGATAGATTCTCTAAAGTAACAGCGATGCATCCTATTTCTGTTTTAAATGGATTAAGTGGCCGATAGGAAATGTCAGCTAAGAGTTAGAGAGATTAAAATTATTGTAAATTGCATGGACTTCTCAAGTGATATTTTTACAATGTAACTTCGAATTTATGACAAATGGAGAGTTGAGTAATGAAATGTCCAGTATGTGTTGATGCAACATTGGTAATGTCTGAGCGTAAAGGCATTGAAATTGATTATTGTCCTCAGTGTAGAGGGATTTGGTTGGACCGCGGTGAGATTGATAAAATAATCGAAAGATCTGTGGAAGAATCAATGGCAGAGCAAGTCGCTCCGCAAGCACCTCAGCAAAGAGCACCACAACAACATCATCAACAGCCACAGCAATCTCACTCATATCATCATGACGATGATTACTATCATAGAAAGCATAAGAAAAAGAGCTTTTGGATGGAATTGTTTGATTAATTAGATTAAGAAAAAAGCCTGCTAATGCAGGCTTTTTTTATTCTATATTAACTTCGAATGATTGTTTAATATTTTGCAGAGTTACCATAGTTTTAAAACCCTGTATATTTTCATCATTAAACAGAAGTTTTTCTGAAATGATCTCGTACTCTGACATATCACTCACTGTCATGATGAGTAAAAAGTCAAAATCTCCAGTAACAATGTAGACTTGTTGAATCGCAGGATGTTCAAGGAAGATAGATTTATGGTGATCCATCGCACCCGTCTGTTTATTCTTGATTTTAACTTCTATGATTAAAGTTAGAGATTTTCCGACCTTTTTATTATCGATCACTGCAATATTACTTTTGATAAAGCCTTCAGATTCTAAAGTGGCAATGCGACGATTCACTGCTGAGGCGGAAAGGTTTACCTGTGTTGCTAATTCTCTTTGTGAAATCTTATTGTCTTTTTGCAGTAATCTAAGAATTTTTTTATCAAAATTATCTAAGTCCATGGCCAATCATCCAAACTAATATTTTAACTAGGTTACTTATACCCCATTTTTCTAAAAAGCATCGAATCGATATCAAAAAAACAATAAAATAAAACCCCAAGTTAATGGGGTTTTAGAATATGTTATGGGGAAATATTGTTAAGCGGCTTTGTTTTTAATCACAGGTGCAAAACTTTCAGCTTGTGCTCTTTGCCATACATCAGCATAGAATTGACTTGGAATTTCATCCTTCAATAATGCACCGCGCTCTAAGTAATAATAAGTATTGGAGAATAAACGGACTTCGTTGTCGGTAATTCTTAATACTAAATGGTGTGGTGCAAGATCATGAATGTTGTTGATGCCCGCAGAGCTTAACATTTCAGCCAATGCATGCATGGTATTGCGATGATAGTTATATACACGATTAACTTTATTGGTTACATCCAAGCCTTTTTGACGCATTAAATCTTGTGTTGCAATGCCTGTAGGGCAGTTATTTGTATGGCAACTTAAAGACTGAATACAGCCTAATGCAAACATAAATCCGCGGGCTGAGTTTACCCAATCAGCGCCGATGGCTAAGATTTTTGCAATGTCAAAAGCACTGATGATTTTACCACTTGCGCCAATTTTAATTTGATCACGTAAGTTGGCACCCACTAATGTGTTATGTACGAATAGTAAGCCTTCATATAGCGGTGAACCGATATGATCTGCAAATTCGATTGGTGCAGAACCTGTACCGCCTTCTTTTCCATCCACAACGATAAAATCAGGTGTGATTCCTGTTTTTAACATTGCTTTAACAATGGCTGCAAATTCCCAAGCATGACCGATACATAGCTTGAATCCAACAGGCTTGCCATCACTTAAAACACGCAATTTTTGAATAAATTCTAATAACTCAATTGGCGTTGAGAATTCAGAGTGATAAGGCGGAGAAATACAGTCTCTATCCATCGGAACGCCACGAGTTTCAGCAATTTCAGGTGTGATTTTATCTTTCGGTAAAACACCGCCATGCCCAGGTTTTGCACCTTGACTGATTTTTACCTCAATCATTTTGACTTGCGGCGATAATGCTTTTTCTCTGAATTTTTCAGGATCAAATAGACCATCTTCAGTGCGACAACCAAAATATCCGCTGCCCAGCTCCCAGATTAGATCACCGCCATTTTTTTGATGATAAGGGCTGATGCTTCCTTCGCCTGTATCATGTGCAAAATTACCAAGCTTTGCACCACCATTGAGTGCTAAAACTGCGTTTGCGCTTAAAGCACCAAAGCTCATGGCTGAAATGTTAAAAATTGATGCGCTATAAGGCTGTAAACATTCAGGACCACCAATTGTTACACGAAATTCTTCAGGGTTTGGCATTGGCACAGGAGTCATTGAATGGTTGATGTATTGATAGCCTGGCTCATAGACATTTTGGATTGTACCAAAAGCTCTATTGGAGTTAATATTTTTAGCTCTGTTATACACCAGTTCTCGTTGTCCATGAGTAAAAGGAACAGCCTCGGAATCAGACTCAATAAAATACTGACGGATTTCAGGGCGGAAGTGTTTAAGAAGATATCTTAAGTTACCTAGGATTGGATAATTTCGACGTACTGCATAAGTTTTTTGAGAGATATCTATAGTGCCGATAATTACTAGCAGTAATGCAACAGCAAAAACGACTTTGCCCAGAGGGAAATGAAGTACTATAGATGTGATACAGGTGGTAATTGCTATTAGATAGAGTGCGTAGCGTCCTAGGTATGCAATAGCAGTCATGATATCTCCTTTGATAAATGGTGATAATGCCTTAGAATAAATGAGCGACATCATACGCTATATCATTTTAAATTATAAGGGTCTGGTATTTAAATGTTTTCGAAGAATAGAAAGTTAGATTTAGAGAATGATTGGGATTATCAATCAGTTCCTTCTATTCCTTATAAAACTCAAAGAAATAGCACCGATCAGGCTGTTTTTAAATTGATATATTCTAAAAAAGAAGAAGATGCTGATTTAAAAATACAACTCAGAAGAGCAAGGCAATTGGCCTATGTTGAGCCATGGTTTCAAGAATTTTTGCCAAAAAAATTAAAAAATCGTTTATTTATCTCATCCTTGGGAAAACGATTTTGGATCATTGGTGCGTTAGATTCACTTTCTGCTAATAATTTTAAATTTTATCAGAAGGAAATTAGACAGACGCTTGAGCGTTATTTAAATACTATTTCACATAAAGAGTGGTCTATTCCTGAGTTTATTGTCAAAGTTATGCCATTGAAAGGTGAAGAAAAAGTACCTGAGTATTCTGATGAACCTATTCATCAATTGTCGGTTCGATCGAATAAAACTCTGTTGGAGGATACAACAAACCGTTCAATTGATGATATTCTTGCCAGCATGATGGATAACGCGAAAAAACATGGAAGATAACATCACTTTTGAAAATCATAATAAAGAAAGACGATACTGGTTCGAGCGAGCATTAAATCTATTAATGCGAAGAGAGCATAGCATCGTTGAGCTGCAACAAAAATTATCTTTGAAGGAATGTCCTCCAGAATTGATTGATGAAATCATCACGGAATGTTTAGAAAAAAACTATTTAAGCTTAGAGCGCTTTGCAGAAGTGTTTGCAAGAAATCAGGCTAAATTAGGCTATGGACCGAAGAAAGTTCAATTTTTATTAAAACAGCATCAAGTACCTTTGGATGTTGTTTCAATAGCATTGGAAGAGGCTGATTTTGAAGAGGCAAAAGCAACAGCACTTCGCAAGATTGGAAGCAAGCCTGAGCCAAAATTGAGAGCTGCGCTTTATCGGCGAGGTTTTTAATGAGGGCTCCGAAATTTTGGCAACAAACAAATGGAATCGCTCGACTATTAATACCATTGTCATGTTTGTATTCATATCTATCTAAGAAAAATAAACAGAAAAAATTCAATCACCAAAAACGATTGTCTGTTCCTGTAATAGTTGTGGGTAATATTAATGTGGGTGGGACAGGCAAAACTCCTGTGACAATAGCATTGATAGAAGCACTAAAAAGTCGAGGATATAATGTTGGACTGATTTCTCGTGGCTATGGCAGAAATAATAAAGACATTATTGTTAGTGATGGAAAAATATCTGCTGAGTCATTGGGCGATGAGCCTTATTTGATTCAGCAAAAAACGAATGTGCCTGTTGCTGTTGCTGGTCAACGTTATGATGCGGGCATTGCTTTGTTAAATGAATATCCTGACATTAATATCATCATTAGTGACGATGGATTGCAGCATTATGCGCTGTATCGTGATTTTGAGATTGCTGTATTTGGTCATCAAGGTATTGGTAATGGATATATTCTTCCTGCAGGTCCTTTGCGTGAAGGTCTCGAACGCTTAAATAGTGTGGATGCAATTTTAACAATTGATGATGGTTTTCAATTTTTACTACCTTATTCTGAAAAATGTTATAAGATAGCGCAGCAAATCGGTGTGCCATATCAATTAAA
>CANRJX010000069.1 GCA_947631095.1 uncultured Wohlfahrtiimonas sp. | reverse complement strand
AATGAACGAGCATCTTCAAAAGCTTCCACTCTTGCAATGCGAACTTCTTGATTATCCGTGTGATAAGCCTCTGAATTTTTACCACCCTTCAATACTAATTCCTGAGTAATGACTTCAAAAGTATTTTTATCACTTAATTCACCATTTTTCTCCACTAAACTTAGCCAATCAGTTGTCACAGGTGAAATTTTAAACTCTTCAGCCAATAAATCTAAAGTATCAGAGTTTTTCTCAGCAACTTCTTGAAAATGCTGAACATGTTGAGCATTTAAAAATTCTTTTTTAACTTTTAAAAGCTCATTTCTAGCATTTGCTAATAATGTGTCATCAGAAATATCACTACCATCATTAATCGCTAATACACGGATTAAATGTACAGCATTTGAAGTCACGACAGGTTTTGAATACTTTTCATCTTTAGCAAGATTAAATAATGCTTCATCGATGGGTTGCATATTTGATGATTTTTTCACAACACCTGTTGCATAAAATAGGCCATCAGAATTTGCTGTTACTTGCTTTTTAGCATCTTCATATGTTAGTGAGCCATTCACTAATCCATCATAAATATTATTTAATTCTGCCAATGCAGCATCTTTTTCTGCATCAGAACTAAATTGAATAATCAACTGATCAGAATCACGTGTTTCATTTTCTTTTGCTTTTTCTTTTGCCTCGGCAACTTTTTGATTCACTTCTTCTTCAGTAATTACAATTTCATCTAAATTTAACTCAGGCAAAGCGATGTATGATAGCTTCACTTGAGGATCTGTCAGTAACTCAGCTTTATTTTGCTCATAATAACTAGCAATCATCGCATCAGTAACATTAACTTCTTCTTCAAATTTATTAAAAGGCAATGTAATAACAGTGATATCTCTTTTTTCACGATCAATTTTCGCAAAATCTTCTAGGCTTGCCTCAGTAATAATTGCAGAATTACCAATAGCTGCCATCAACATTTGCATTGTTAATTGTTGACGTAGATTTGCTTCCCATTCAGCAGCCGTTAAACCTTGTTGCTGAAGATAAAATTTATATAAATCAGGATCAAATTGACCATCTGCATTTTTCAAAAAGCTCATAGAAGTAATTGTCGAACGAACTGTTTCGTCTGATGCCATTACACCCATTTTTTCCGCTGCTTGGGCAACAACAATTTCTTGAATCAAACTATTCAATACTTGCTTTTTTACTGAACGAGCATCTGCGCCTTCAGGTAAAGAACCACCATTATTTTGCACGTAGTTAGTGTAAGCATTCGATAAAGTGCCAGTTGATATTTTTTCTCCATTAACTTTTGCAGCTGTAGAATCATTTAAGCTATTGAAAAAACCAGAGCCACCAAAGCCAAAAAATGAAATAATAATGCCTAAAAATAAAAACTTAGCAAATTTACTCGTCGCTCGTTCGCGAATATACTGCATCATAATTGTTGTTTTCCTAAAATATAGTCAATTTATCGTTTAAACCTGGTGATTCTATCAAACCTCAAACCTGAATAAAACTCATTTATCTGAATCTTTGGTAAAGCTCATCAGGAATAATTCCTACAACATTTTCGAACCATTGTTCATCTAATTCTTTCAACTGACGATCTTTCTCTTGATCATCAAAATTATTCGTCATGGCATGCTCTAAAAGCTCTGCTTGCTTTTGTAAGCGCAAACCTTGATCTTTTTCAGGCGAAGGAATGTTTAATAATATTTCTCTTAAAACAACTAAATTCAAAGCCTCTTCCTCAGCAACATTAATTTTGTTGATTAAAAACTGTCTCGCACTTTCTAGCCCTACTTTTATTTGCTCTAAACACTTCAATCTTTTTCTCAAAGCTGAGTCTGTATTCTCATAATAATCCACAGCAATTTCAAAATCATTTTCATTGACTGCTTGATGCTCTATTTTCCCTAAATCATAAGATAAGCAAAGTAATGCTGTACGTTGTTGATTATCTTGCTGTTGCTCAATATCAGCAATTTTATCTCTAATCTTTTTCTCTATAGATTTAAGCTCATTTTCTAAACGAAGATAGGAATTTTTTTCTATCATTCCAATATTGCGCCATGCATTATTAATATTGTGCAATAAGGTTAAAGCTTCGCCCTTTATCTCAGCATTCTCTTGTAATTTGACATAAAGCGTTTTTAACTCACTTAATAAGGCTTGCTTTTGCTTTAAATTTTCAGCTTTTTCTTGCTCTTCTGCTGAGTATAAATCTTCGCGCTTTGAAAAAATTTCATCATTCACTAAGCGCAATTGTTTCCATAATAAATTTTCCTCTTGATGTTTTAAACGTACTGTTGGTGAAAAGGTTTTACTAAACAATTTAGCTTTCTCAATCGCTTCTTGTAATTGATTATCCGCCAATAATTTTTGAAGAATTTGGATCTCATCTTCTCGTCGTTTTTTCTCTTTCAATCTTTCTTCTTGAATTGCGAGATCTAAAGGCTTTAAAGTTTGACGCATTAATTTTTCTAACTTCTGCTTATCTCTATTTAAAAATAGAGGCTCACCATAACTTAAAGCTCCATCAGTTGAGTATTGATTTAAGTATTTATTCCATTCTTGCAAAAATGTGCTTCTCGTTTCTAGAAGACTTGCCCAATTTGGATTCGACCAATCTATTTTATTGATAAATTGTGACAATGTATCTAATAAATCTTGCGCTTCTTTAACGTATCCTTCGCGAACAGCAGACTTAACACTGCGCTCAGCAACAACTCTTTCATGTATTTTTTTACATGCATCTTCAAATCTTTTATGCAAAGCATGCGGTGCTTTAACGACACTTTTCTTAGCAGCCTCCCAATTTTCACGTAACTGTTTTAATTGATTGCTCAGCAGATCTGCTGATGCATTTTCCAATAATACTTCTGCATCATTACATAATTTTTCGAATGCTTGATGGGTACTCCAACGAGCGACATCTAACCGATCATATAAAGGTTGAGCTAATTGCTTTAATATTTTGCCATAATGATTTTTATCTTTAATGCTTTGCGCACCATTCACCAAAGACTGCATTTCATCATTAATCACTTTAGCAGCTTGCAAACTTCCTTCATCTAGTAATTGTTCTAGTTTTTCTGATAGCTGATTAAATTTTTCATGATCAAATATAACTCGATCAATAACTTTGAGAGTTCCATTTTTTTTAACATTGTCGTTTAATTTTGCTTTAATAGCGCTCTCTTGAGCTTTTCTTTTTAATTCAGCTTGCTGGATTTCAACTTGCTGAATCAGCAACTGTATCTCTTTTTTTTCTTTCGTAGAGAAAACATGAGAAATAACCAATTCATTTAATTCTGACAATATATTTTGAGGATTATCAGTCTCCTCTAACTCTACTTTAATCCTTTCTAATACAGAAAGTTGATTTTGTCTTTCAATATTATGCGCTTGATATTTTTCTAAATACCTATTTTTATATTCAACATTTTCATCACCAAAATGATTCGTAGCCCACTCTTTCTCTAAATCACTGAATACATTTAAAGCTGGCAATGGTTCAGTAGATGCCAATGCTTCATATTTACTCAACAATTCAGCTTGCAAAGCAGTCTTCCGAGCAACTTCTTCCCGAGACTTAATCAATTCTTTCAAATGCGTTAATATTTTCTTATCTGTAACATTAGGATCTCTAACTAAAGCTACTAACACATCCATATTATCGATCAATGAAAGCTCATCTGGTGTAAAAACATATTTCACATCAATCAGCTTTGGTAAATCTTTTTGAGGATTAATCAATGGAAATAATAACTTTTTAACCGCTGAGCTATCCGATGCAATTAACAAATCTGCAATCGGAAAATCTCTGCGAACAGTTGTATTTAAAAAATTATGTAAGAGATTTTCTGAGTTTTCACTTTGAGAAATCACTTGAGAAATCTGTTTTAAAATAGCTTCTTTACCATTAGCACAAGGCTCTTGTAAAAAAAGCGCATATAACAAATTAAGTTCATTAATTTTTTCTATCGCAGCAATTCGCACCATCAACTCTTTATCAGTTTGTGCGATTTTTAGGATTAATTCTTTATCTAAACAACCTTCTTGAATTGTTGTAATTCTTATTTTAGGATTTCGATGCTGCCATTTTGGCTTAAAAAAACCGAACATATTACTTTCTCGCTTTTTGGATGATTAGGCTAATATTTTCTAAATCTTGTACAGCAATGATTGCTAAATATCGATTGCGGAATGGCTGAGAATATTCAGCAATATTATTTATGAATGGTGTCAATTCATCGGTATATATGACGATTCTACCGTCAGGATATTGAGTTTTGAATTTTTCGTAATCAACATCGGTATCAACGATTGACAAGGGTTTTTCTAATCGACCCAAAAAGTGATACTGCCCCATATATCTGCCATTATTTGCAACTTCATATCCTTTTTGTTGATACCAACTAATTCTCTCAGAAGCGGGCATCACATCATAAAAATCTCTAGCATTTCTAATAACACCAAAATTCAATGCTAAAGTTAATGCAACACTCATCAATGCTAATGTGACCAACCTAGTCTCTTTGGCAAAAACGTAAAGCATTACACTAAACATTAACAAGCCAATACCCCAAATTGGTGAAATAGTAGAAAGCCACTCTACAGAGTTATTATCATTCACCCACAGATGAATGCTCGACAAAATAATGAATAAAAAACCTAAAATTGCAATCACGCCTGCAACTAAGATCACATCTTTTGTACTATTGGTCGTTGGCACATAGATTCTAGCGATTAACAAACAAAATGCTGGATAAATAGGAATTAATGGAACAATAGAAGTTTTCATCGTTATTAACACAACTAATAATGTTGAGCATAACCACGCAACACAAAATTTAAAAGCAGGTTCTCTTTTATCAGCATAAGTAAAATTTCGGTATAGCGGCAACCAAAACACCCAAGGAAATAAGATAATAATTAAAGATAAAAAAGTCATGCCAAATGGCATTGGATCATTAATTTGATCTATTAATTTTGGTAGCCCCATAATTGTCGTTAAAGACAAATTATCGCCGATATAAGTAGCTTTTACCCAATAACCCCAGCCCCAAAAAACTAAAAATGCCACAACTACTGAAACGATTGAAAAACCATACATTTGCCAATATTTTTTATTCCAATATGGAAATGTTAACAATACTGGCACAGTGTAAATTAAAAACAAAACACCTGTGACAAAGAAACCAAAAACAAAAGATAAACAAACACCAAACCACCATACATAATGATATTGTGTCGCTCGAATTAGAAAGTTGATGTATAAAAGCAAGAAAAATGCGACATAGACCTGTTCTATATGAGCAGTTGCAAAAATAGCCCACATTAAACTACCAATTAGTATCAAGGGGGCATTTGCTCGCACTTTTGGTAAATTTGGCCAAAGCTGCTTACCAGCTAAAGCAGTTAAAAATAGTGTGCTAATACTAAAAACCGCTGCTAAAAAACGGACGGAAAATTCACTAACACCAAAGATTTTCCAAATAAAAAACTCTAGCCAGTGAATGAGTGGATATGATTCATCAGTAAACTGATAATTTAAAGTGGGTACCCAGATGTTTCCAGATACCCACATTTCCCATGTGATACCAGCAGCCCCTAATTCATGATAAGGCAATAACGGCCTACAAAACCATGCTGTAACAACTAAGGATAGCCAGATACCAATCCAGCTAAATGCTTGTTTACGAGTAATTTTAGGGCTGGGCAGCATAATCTACGATACTATTGACATCTTTTACAAATACCATAAAGCGTAACTTTTGCTTCTTGGAAAATATAACCAAAACTTGTAGCAATTTCTTCACTTTTGATCTGAAAATCATCTTTTTGAAATTCATCAACGTAACCGCAACGAACACAAACAATGTGACTATGCTGATCACCATTATCTAATTCAAAAACTGATTGACCACCATCAAAGAAATGGCGCTGAACTAAACCCGCTTGTTCAAATTGAGTTAATACACGGTAAACAGTTGCCAAACCAACTTCTTCACCAGAATCATTCAAACGTTGATAAATTTCTTCAGCACTCAAATGATCTTCACTTGAAGCTGTCACTAAAATATTTAAAATTTTCAGTCTTGGAAGAGTTACTTTCAACCCTGCATTCTTCAATTCTTCCGAACCCATGATATTCCGCCTATAAATAAGTAATCAACAATGATTAATTATACCATCAAAAATAAAAATATTTTTTTTCTAAACACACACAATTATGACTGCAACTAAATTGAACCTTTTAAGCTTTTATTTATAGTTAAAAACGAGTACTATGTGCGCATTTTTATATATTGGAGCATTAAAATGCAGTTAGGCACTCCGCTGTCACAGTATTTAATTGAAGAACAGCGTCTTTATCCTGAAGCCACCGGTTCTTTTACACTACTTATGAACGATATAGCACTTGCTTGTAAAACTATTTCAGCTGCTGTAAGAAAAGGGGCTTTAGTTGATGTGCTTGGAAATGCTGACACTAGTAACTGTCAAGACGAACAACAGAAAAAACTAGATATCATTGCCAATGACCTTTTTATCAAAAACAACATTTGGCGTGGACATATTGCCGCAATGGCAAGTGAAGAGATGGATGAAGTGTATCCTATCCCTGAAGGTCAACCAAAAGGAAAATACCTTCTAGTGTTTGATCCACTCGATGGTTCAAGCAACATTGATGTTGATGGTCCTATTGGAACTATTTTTTCAATTATGCGCTCTGATAAAGAAAATCCTACAGAAGCTGATTTCTTACAACAAGGAACCAAACAAGTATGTGCTGGTTATTGTTTATATGGTCCAGCAACAATGATTGTTATCTCTATCGGGCATGGCGTTCATGCTTTTACATTAGATCCGGACATCGGTGAATTTGTCTTAACTCATAAATCTATACAAATTCCAGAAGAATCAAATGAATATTCGATCAATCACTCTAATCGCTTAGGCTGGGAAAAACCAATGCTTAAGTATGTTGAAGATCGTGAAGCTGGTAAAAATGGACCTAAAGGCAAACGTTATACAATGCGCTGGGTTGGTGCAATGGTCATGGATGTTCATCGTATTTTGATGCGCGGCGGAATGTTTGCCTATCCAATAGATGAGGGCATTCGCGCAAAAGGTGGTCGTTTACGTTTAATGTATGAAGCAAACCCAATCTCATACTTAGTTGAACAAGCTGGCGGCATCGCTACGACAGGCTATGAAAGAATTCTAGACATTAATCCTGAAAAACTTCATCAAAGAGTTCCTGTCATTTTGGGCTCAAAAAGCGAAGTGACTGATATCTTGAACTACCATAAAGATTATGCAGAAGAAAACTCGATAAAATTCACACACAGATGCAAACTATATCAATAAAATAGCATTGATAAACATATGGTTATATTTTAGTGTGAATTTACATCTAAATTTATCGTATAATCTTCAGGTTTTTATAAACAATTTGAAATGAGAATGAGTATTTATGGCAAGTTATAGCACAAATGAATTTAAGAGCGGCTTGAAGGTCATGATTGACAACGATCCTTGTAGTATCGTTGAAAATGAAATGGTCAAGCCTGGTAAAGGACAAGCTTTCAATCGCGTACGTTATAAAAACCTTAAAACAGGTCGTGTAATTGAAAAAACTTTTAAATCTGGCGATACATTAGAAGCTGCTGACGTAATGGATGTTGACATGCAATATCTTTATGCAGACGGTGAATTTTGGCATTTCATGAATCCTGAATCTTTTGAGCAAGTTAGCGCATCAGAATCAGCAATCAGTGATGTTAAAAAATGGTTAAAAGAACAAGATATTTGTGTTGTTACTTTATGGAATGGCGCACCTATCTCTGTAACACCTCCAAACTTTGTAGAATTAAAAGTTGTAGATACAGATCCAGGTCTGAAAGGTGATACAGCGGGTACAGGTGGCAAACCTGCAACTTTAGAAACAGGCGCTGTTGTACGAGTTCCACTTTTTCTTCAAATTGATGAAATCGTTAAGATTGATACTCGTACAGGCGAATATGTTTCTCGCGTAAAATAATCATTTTATTTCAGTATATTAAATAAATTTCGGAGAATGTAATGAGTGATAATAACAATGTCGATCTGAAAAGACGACGTGTTTTGACACTAGCAACGTCAGCTGTGGGTGGCGCCGGAGCAATGTTCCTTGCCTACCCTTTCATTGCTTCTTGGATGCCTAGCGAAAAAGCAAAAAACGCTGGTGCTCCTGTTGAAGTAGATTTGTCAAAACTAAAAGCGGGTGAGCTATTACGCGTGGAGTGGCAAGGTAAACCTGTTTGGATTTTAAATAGAACTCCAGAAATGCTATCTCAGCTCGAAAAAGTTCCTGTGACTGATCTTGCTGATCCTGATTCTAAAATGAATCAACAACCTTCTTATGCAACGAATGCATGGCGTTCTGAGAAAAAAGAAATTTTAGTATTAGTTGGTATCTGTACACATTTAGGCTGTTCTCCAACTTATCGACCAACTGTTATTCCTGCTGAAAACTGGATGGGTGGCTTCTTCTGCCCATGTCATGGTTCAAAATTCGATTTAGCTGGTCGAGTATACAAAAATGTACCTGCACCAACGAATTTAATCGTTCCTAACTATCAATTCATCGAAGGCAACCGCCTAATTATCGGTCAAGATAAGGAGAACGCATAATGGCATTTAAAGAAAATAGCTCTAAGCGTGGTATCTTAGGCTGGATTGATAATCGCTTACCTGTTGTAGAAGCAACACGTAAACATATGACAGAATATTACGCTCCAAAAAACTTCAACTTTTTGTATGTTTTTGGTGTATTGGCAATGGTTGTTCTTGTCAATCAAATCGTGAGTGGTATTTGGTTAGTGATGCACTATGTTCCCGATGCTTCTTTAAGCGAAACAGGTATGCCGATCGCTTTTGCATCTGTTGAAACAGCAATCATGCGAGATGTTGATTGGATGTGGCTCATTCGATACATGCATGAAGTTGGCGCATCAATGTTTTTCGTTGTAGTTTACATCCATATGTTCCGTGGGTTAATGTACGGATCATATCGCAAGCCTCGTGAGCTAGTTTGGATCTTCGGCATGCTCATTTATTTGCTATTGATGGCAGAAGCATTTATAGGATATGTATTACCATATGGCCAAATGTCATTTTGGGGTGCTCAAGTAATTATCTCATTATTTGGTGCAATTCCATATGTTGGCGATACTTTATTAGAGTTCATCCGTGGTGACTTCGTTATTTCAGCAGCAACTGTATCTCGCTTCTTTGCATTACACGTTATTGCTTTACCATTGGTTTTAGTATTCTTAGTTGTGGGTCATATTTTAGCTCTTCACCATGTCGGTTCTAACAACCCTGATGGTATCGAAATCAAAGATCATTTAGATGAAAATGGTAAACCATTAGATGGTATCCCATTCCATCCTTACTATAGTGTCCATGATACTTTTGCTGTAGGTGTTTTCTTAATTATCTTTGCATTAATTGTATTCTATGCTCCAGAAATGGGTGGTTATTTCTTAGAAAAACCTAACTTTGAACCAGCAAATCCATTAGCAACACCAGCACACATCGCACCAGTTTGGTATTTTACACCGTTCTATTCTGTACTGCGTGCAATCCCATCTTGGTTTGGCACACAAATCTGGGGTGTTATCGGAATGGGCGGTGCAATTGCAGTTCTATTCTTATTACCTTGGTTAGATAGAAGTCCTGTTAAGTCTATTCGTTACAAAGGAATGTTAACAAAAGTATTACTCGTTCTATTTGTAATCAGCTTCTTTATTTTAGGCTACTTGGGTGTTGTTGAAGCAACGCCAGGCAGAACTTTAGTTGCAAGAATTTGTACGGTTTATTATTTTGCATTCTTCTTATTGATGCCAATTTGGAGCAAGCTAGATAAAACTAAACCAGTTCCAACAAGGGTGACAATGAAATGAAAAAATTAAAACTTTTATTAATTACGCTCTCATTAATGTCAACAACTGTTGTTAATGCAGAAACATTACCACCAGTAAAACTAGATGTGAATGATAAAGCATCACTACAAAACGGTGCTGAACTTTACATGCAATATTGCCATAGCTGCCATTCATTAGAATTTCAGCGTTACAATATTACAGGCCGTGACACTGGCATGACAGATGATGAAGTGAAAGAAAAGCTAATCAATACTGGTAGTTTTTCAACACGTGAAAATGAATACATTCCATCAAAAGTTGGCGATTTAATGATGTCATCGATGCATCGTAAAGACTCAAACTTATGGTTTGGTAAAGCACCACCTGATCTTTCAACAATCACACGTGCACGTTCAGGCAATCCAAATGGATCTGTGGAATCACGTGAAAATGGTGCAGATTACATTTATCACTATCTAAATTCATTCTATTTAGATGATACTCGTCCTAATGGCGTAAATAATATTGCCTTCCCTAGTGTTGGTATGCCTCATGTTCTCGTTGAGCTTCAAGGTGAACAAAAAGCAATATATGAAGAGCGCTTACCGGCTGGATGTAAAGTTGCAGATGATGCTGATTGTAAAATGGAATCTGTAATCATCGGTACCGAAATCGTAACACCAGGTACAATGACACCAGAAGAGTATCAAGAAGCAACTCGTGATATTGTTAACTTCCTAGCTTATGTGGCAGAACCTGCTCAAATTAAGAGAGCACAATATGGCCCATGGGTTATCTTATTCTTAGTAATATTCACAGTATGTGCTTATTTCTTGAATAGGGAATATTGGAAAGATATCAAGTAATACGAAGTGGGCTATCTTTTGATAGCCCATTCTTTTCATTTTGTTTATGAGTAAGGGAATAAAATGTCTACACG
>CANRJX010000068.1 GCA_947631095.1 uncultured Wohlfahrtiimonas sp. | reverse complement strand
CTGAGATTAAGTTCAAAGAAGTGCAAGCAGCTTATGAAATTTTATCAGATGATGAAAAACGTCGCATGTACGATCAATATGGACATGACGCTGTTAATGGTCAAGGTGGTGGCTTTGGTGGTGGCGGCTTCGGCGGTGGTGGTTTCGGTGGCTTTGGTGATATGGATGACATATTTTCTCAATTCTTTGGTGGCGGTGGTGGTGCTCGCAGTTCTGGCCCTCGTCCATACAAAGGGGATGATATCGGCTACCAATTAGATATATCTTTAGAAGAAGCAGTTTTTGGCACAACTTCTCGAATTAAAACAAATATCCGTAGCACATGTGAACATTGTGACGGTTCTGGTGCTGAACCAGGAACACCGATTACAACTTGTGATACCTGTCATGGTGCAGGCCAAGTTCGTCGTTCACAAGGATTTTTCTCAGTACAACAACCTTGCCCAACTTGTCATGGTCGTGGAAAAATCATTAAAGAACCATGCAAAGTTTGTCGTGGTGCGGGTACAGAATACAAAACCCAAACGTTGGAAGTTAAAATTCCTGCAGGTGTTGATACTGGGAATAATATTCGCCTCGAAGGCAAAGGTGAAGCTGGCGGAAATGGTGGTCCTAATGGTGATTTATACGTACAGATTAATGTTCGCCCACATCCTATCTTCAAACGCGAAGGTCAAAACTTGAGTTGCGTTGTACCAATTAGTTTTGTTACAGCAACTTTAGGTGGTGAAATTGAAGTACCAACCTTAGATGGTCGTGTAAACCTAAAAATCCCTGCTGAAACACAAACAGGACGTGTTTTCCGCTTACGTGGCAAAGGCGTAAAATCAATCCGTGGTGATCACCAAGGTGATTTACTTTGCACTGTAAATATCGAAACACCAGTAAAACTAACGTCTGAACAGAAAGATATTTTGAAACAGTTTGGTGAAACATTAGGTGAAAAGCATAATCCACAAGAAAAAGGTTGGTTAGATCGCGTCAAAGATTTTTTCGATGATGTTAAAAAAAAATAACTGATATTTTCAAAAGATAAATAAAATCCCGACACTGATCGGGATTTTATTTATCAATAATCATTGAAAAATATTACGTTAAAAATCATCAACATATCTTTTAATTTCTGGTGATATTTCTTTCGCCAATATTTCAATATTATTCATAATAGACTTTTCTGGAATAGCTCCTGTGTCCACATGCGCAAGAAAGCCCTGTTGCTGATAAAGTGAATACTGATATTTCAATTTATTAATGATGGTTTCTGCAGACCCAATCATTAATGAATTTTCTATATCTAAAGATTCGTATAAGAAATCAATTGGAACAGAATCAGACCTTAATTCTTTCATCATTCCATTGAAATATGGGTAAAACTGTTTAACCGCTTCTTCATCTGTTTTTGCAGTATAAAACCAACTTGTCGTAATAATTGGCAGATCCAAATCATCGTGGTATTGTTGTAAAGTCTGTCTATAAGCATCAATTGCATGCTTGAATCTGACTGAGCTACCTGCCAGTGTCGTCAACATTATCGGTAAAGCTTTTTTAGCCGCAGAAATAGCACTTCTACTTCCACCACCCACTGCATGCCAAATCATAATTTCATTATTTGTAGGTTTTGGAAAAATTTCAGCATTCATTAAAGGCGCTCTAAATTTACCCTGCCAATTAATTTTTTTCTGCTCTCTTGTTGATTGGTTAAGCCCTAACATCAAGTTTTCTTTTTCTTCAAATAGCTCATCATAATCACTTGGACTATAACCAAGCAGTTCAAAGCTCCCTACTCTAGAACCTTTTCCTAAAACAATAGCGCTTCGCCCATTAGAAATTAAATCCAAAGTTGTAAAATCCTCATATACTCTAACCGGATCCAATGGGCTAATTACAGTTACAGAACTCATTAAATGAATATCATTTGTTGCTTGCGCGATGGCGGCTAATATTACTGTATGCCCTGCACTGACAAAGTTCTTTTCATGGCTTTCACCTAAGGCATAAATATCCAAATTCAATTTATCTGCCAAAATTCCCATGTTAATCAATTGATGTACTCTATCTTTATCAGATAATTTATTGTGCGTTATAGGATTTGTTAAATGTGCCCCTATTGATGAAATGCCAATTTTAAATTTATCTTTCATAATAATATCCGTCATATAGTTTTAATTTTTATTTCATGACAAAGATTAACGAATCAATGAGTTCCCCGAAAGACTCCTAAGAAATTTCACTCTTTCCTAACAGGAACAAATAAAAAAGATCATATTCATCTGAAATTTTTATCTATACTTATCCATTAATTAACAGCAAACCTTCTATAAACATAAGGACACTATGCAACACACATCGAATGATCCATTACATGGAAAAAAATTAGCCGACATCATTGAAGAACTCGTAAATTACTATGGTGGCTTTGAAAAGCTTGGCAAAGAAATTGATATTCGATGCTTTACTCATGAGCCAAGTGTTAAATCTTCATTAAAATTTCTTCGAAAAACACCTTGGGCTAGAGATAAAGTTGAAAGTCTATATTTACACATACAGGGCTCTAAATTAGACGCATAAAAAAATCCCGATCTAAATCGGGATTTTGCTTTTACAAATATTAGAAGTTATATCTAAAACCTAAGAAAATTTCATTACTCACAATGCGAGCTTTCATTTTTTCATCTTGAAGACCACGAGCATTGCCAAAGTTATTCCAACCACTTTCTGCTTTGCCTTGATCAACATAGCGATATCCAAGATCAATATTGAACTCTTTCACTGGTGTATAAGTTACGCCCGCACCAATTGAGTAAGCAATATTATTCTCAGTTTTACTGCCATACTGACGAGTTGAAACACCTTGCCAACCTGATGATTTTAAACTCGCAATACCAACACCTAAAGTACCAAATACTGAAAAATTATCATTGATAACAAAATCTTTATAACCATTAATCATGAATCTTTGTGACTTGATTTTATGATGGTTTAAGCTCGTAGCAAAGATGCTAGAACCACTTGTATATTCTGCATTATGTGGAAAGACATATTCTAATTCTACTCTCCAGTTGCTATCAAATTGATAACCTGCAGCGATTGATCCATTGATAAAATCTTTTTTATCTTTACCTTTAACAAAAGAACCGATACCTGGACGATGACTTGAATCCATTTCTTTTGCTTTATCATTCACAGAAATGACTCGACCACCTACATAATAATTTTCTGCATAACTGATAGAAGTTGAAAGTGCGACTAAAGCACCCATTGAAAGTACTAAGATTTTTTTATTAATCATTTTTTATTCTCATCTAATTTATTTTAAAAAAATTTTTCACCAATGCTTTACAGCAAATGAAGGCTTTAAATTTTACAATAAAAAATATTATTTAACAAAAATTAATATTCAGATATTTCATTAAACATGAGTTTTTAATCGTACTCTTTGTTCAATATCCGATTAATCGCGAAATTAGATTTGGTAATCATTAATATGTATTCATATTAAATATTGTCATTAAATATTTATATTAATGCAGTACAATAATATTTGAAGCTTGAGTCATACTGATAATAAGGAGCAATACGATGTTAAAAATTATGCAATCTCCAGGAAAATATATTCAAGGTCCAAATGCGACTGAACACCTAGCTGAGTATGTAAAGCCATTGGCTGATAATGCGTTAGTTATTGCTGATGAGTTAGTTTTTTCACTTGTAGAAAAACAAATTACACATAGTTTCAAAAAAGAAAAATTAACATTTACCACCGCTATTTTTAAGGGTGAGTGCTCACAAAATGAAATTAAACGCTTGAGCGAGATCCTAAAACAAAATAAAGCATCGATTGTGATTGGCGTAGGTGGCGGTAAAACATTAGATGCTGCAAAAGCAGTTGCCCATTATGCCCATCTGCCGATCGTTATCGTGCCAACAATCGCTTCGACAGATGCACCAACAAGCGCATTATCTGTGATTTATACTGATGGTGGTGAATTTGAAAGCTATCTGTTTTATCCAAAAAATCCTGATGTTGTCATTATGGATACCAGCATTATTGCAAAAGCACCGACTCGCCTATTAGTTGCAGGCATGGGCGATGCTTTAGCCACTTATTTTGAAGCAAGAGCCTGTACTTATGCCAATAAAACAACAATGGCAGGTGGCTTTAGCACATTAGCTGCAAGATCGTTGGCATCACTTTGTTATGAAACATTATTAGCAGAAGGCTATAAAGCTAAAGTAGCTTCAGAAAATAACGTTAGTACGAAAGCTTTAGAAAATATTGTTGAAGCAAATACATTATTAAGTGGGTTAGGCTTTGAAAGCGCTGGCTTAGCTGCTGCCCATGCCATTCATAACGGACTTACTGTGATTGAAGAGTGTCATGATATGTATCATGGTGAAAAAGTTGCATTTGGTACATTAGTACAATTAGTCTTAGAAAATGCACCACTTGAAGAGATTGAAGAGGTATTAGATTTCTGTACACAAGTTGGGCTACCTGTCACCATAGAAGAATTAGGTTTTGATGAAAGTGCACCACACTATTATGAAAAACTTAAAGAAGTTGCTGAACTGAGCTGTGCAGATGGTGAAACAATTTATAATATGCCATTTAATGTGTCACCAGATGATGTGTATGCAGCAATTTTAACCGCTGATAAAATGGGTCGTGACTGGCTTGAGCTAGATAGCGATGACGAAGACTATTAATATTTAATGCTTACACATAATAAAAAAGCTCGTACACCGAGCTTTTTTATTGAGCACAATTAAATCCTTCCAACTTCATAATCAAAGGCTAAAAATGAATCGCTTCCCTCTTGATCTAATAAGCTTCTGAGTTCTTGACCTACTTTAACGTGCTCAGGATGAATTAAATATTCATCGCGTTCTACTTCAGTATCAAATTCCATATAAAAAGCATAATCAAATCCTTTATTGCGCTCTGCTGAACCATTATATTTACCATAATCAAATGATTTCATCGATGGCAATACAGATTCTAAAGCACCTATTTTGTTAAAAATAGCGTTGATCTGTGCTTCTGAGACATTCTTTGCAAAACGTACTAATACAATATGCTTAACCATAAATTTCTCCTGATGAATAAAATATTACTTATTGCCTCGAGCAGTTAATGTTGCACCCATGGATGCAATGATGATCGCTGCCAAGCCTGCCCATTGAATTGAAAATAAATGCTCACTTAAAAATACAATACCAAAAATTGCGCCAACTGCAGGCTCTGCACTGCTTAATAATCCATAAGTTTTAGATGGAATATGTGTCATCGCAACCATTTCCAATGCAAATGGGATCGCAGATGATAATAATGCAACCGTTAATCCCAATAGCAAAACATTAGGTGTTAATAAATTCGCACCTTCCATGATAATGCCAACAGGTGCAAATAAAATCGCACCTAAAATCATACCTGCCGATACAATTGGTATCCCATATTCTTTGCCAACTTTACGGCCGAATACAATATAAATTGCCCACCAAAATCCAGCGATTAGAGCATATAAAACGCCTTTAAAATTCACATTATTCACTTCTTCGCCAATCGGTAATAATAAAAACAAACCGACAATCACCAGTGCAATCCAAATAAAGTCGATAGGACGACGTGAAAAGAATAAAGCGACAGATAAAGGCCCAATAAACTCAATACCAACAGCAATACCAATTGGAATCTCTTTCAATGCTTTATAAAAGAAAAAGTTCATGGCGCCCAACGCAATACCATAAACAACAAAATTTTTAATATTTCCTTCTCTAAACTTTATTTTCCATGGCTTAAAGACAAATAATAAAATTAATGCGGCAAACCCCAAGCGCATTGATGATGCGCCCTCTGCTCCAACTAATTCAAATAATTTTTTAGCAAAAACTGCACCACCCTGAACAGTTAATACAGCAAGCAGAAAAACGCCCACAGCCCAAGGTGCAAAAGAATCTTTGTTTTCCATGTATCACGACTTTAATAAATTAATTTTTTCAAAAGGTATAAGACAGAGCATATTACAGCACATAACGTTTAAACCTAAAAATTATCTTTCACTCGCTCACTGATAGCCTCAAAACATTAAGAATCATCTTGAATAATGTGCATAATTTTTTATCAATTCTAATTTATTTCAGATCATCTATTTTTTACATTATAAATTTTCAACAACTGATCAATCAAAACTTAATCGTACAGAAATTTAGAATATTTATAATACAAATCAACATCATAAATTTATGCTATGTATATTTAAAAGCGACTATAAAGATATAAAGCTTAATGATATATATCAAAAATTCTTAATAATCTGTGAATTCATCTCTTTATGAAACTATGAAAAATATAAATATCATGTAGAATAACAATCATTATCATTCGTGCATGAGTTTCATTTATGAAGGACTACTATTAACATGAGAAAATGGCATCTTTTTCTCATTCTAATTATTTTATCTATAATTTCTCTTTTTATCGGCAATACAAATATTTCCATCACCAATGTGTTGCGCTTTGAAATGACAGAAACGCAGATTCAAGTCTTTTTGGTGAGCAGAATACCCCGTTTAATGAGCATCCTAATTGCTGGCGCAAGCTTAAGCATCGCTGGTTTAATCATGCAAAAATTGAGTCAAAACCCTTTTGTCTCACCAACGACTGCAGGAACAATGGAATCAGCAAAGCTTGGTATATTGATCTCATTATTATTATTTTCAAGCTCAGGCATCCTAGTCAAAATGGCATTAGCTTTTGGGTTTTCCTTGCTTGGCACATTTATATTTATGAAAATTTTAAGTCACATTCGCTACAAAGATGTCATTTTTGTTCCTTTGGTTGGCTTAATGTTTGGCGGTATCATTGCTTCGATCGAAACATTCATCGCTTATAAATATGATCTGATCCAAAATATTTCATCATGGTTGTTGGGTGATTTTTCTATGGTATTGGCCGGTCGTTATGAGTTGCTATATTTATCCATTCCTTTAATGATTATTGCGTATCTATATGCGAACCAATTTGCAATCGCTGGGATGGGTGAAGATTTTGCCAAAAATTTGGGCCTTAAATATTACCAAGTCATTAACATTGGTTTAGCAATTGTGGCGATGATTACAGCATCCGTTATTTTAACGGTTGGTATGATTCCTTTTTTAGGGCTAATCGTACCAAATATAGTTTCTATCTATAAAGGTGATAACTTAAGAGAAACATTGCCTTATACAGCACTCTTAGGCGCCATTATTATCCTAACCTGTGACATTGTGGGCAGAGTTTTGATTGCACCAGCAGAAATTCCTATCAGTGTGACAGTTGGTATTTTGGGTAGCACATTATTTGCATGGTTACTCTTCAAAAAGGCATCAACAGCATGAGTAATCGTAAAAAACTATTAATTTTATTAGGCGTAACCATTGCCAGTACATTGTTATTTATTTTCTATAAATTAGGGTTAAATTGGGAATATATTTTCACTGATTGGCAAAAGTTTTTAGAAAATACGGGTTATCCTTTGAATAAGCGTTCAGAAAAAGTATTTGCGATGATCATTGCAGGTACAGCGATCGCCTTCTCCACCGTTATTTTCCAAACAGTCACCCATAATCGTATTTTAACACCTAGTATTATCGGTCTAGACTGGCTGTTTCTTTTAGTCCAAACACTCTTAGTATTTTTCTTAGGTGGCCGTAACTTTGCCATGATCAGTAATGAGTGGATGTTCCTAATCTCAGTTGTGACTTTGGTAGGATTTTCAGTCATTCTGTTTAAAGTGATGCTCGGTAATGAAGGCCGTTCAGTTTACTTTTTGTTACTCATGGGCATTATCCTTGGTTCACTCTTTAATAGCTTATCGACATTCATGCAAGTCTTGATTGATCCTAACGAGTTTCTTTTGGTTCAAGATAAAATGTTTGCAAGTTTCAATAATGTACAGGTGAAATTATTAGGGTGGTCATTAGGCATTTTAGTACTAACGATCATCGCCTTTTTTCCATTCATTCGTTATTTAGATGTGCTCTCTTTAGGTAGGGATCAATCTTTAAACTTAGGTGTTTCTTATCAGCGCACAGTGAATTTAACATTAATCGTCGTTGCTATTTTAACTGCACTATCAACGGCATTGGTGGGTCCAATTACTTTCCTAGGCTTATTAGTGGTGAACATCACTTACGAAGTCTTTAAAACTTATAAACACTCTGTGCTCATTGTTGGCTCGATCCTAATTAGCATCACGACATTAGCTTTAGGGCAATTAATTGTCGAGCGATTCTTCACTTTCTCAACAACATTGAGCGTAATTATTAACTTCATCGGTGGTATCTACTTTATCTATTTACTACTAAGGGAGAGCAAATAATGGTAGAAGTTAAAAATGTTTCGAAAACATTTGGTCAACGTAAAGTCGTTGATAATGTGTCTATTAAAATTCCTTCCAATAAAGTCACTTCTTTAATCGGCCCAAATGGTGCTGGAAAAAGTACGCTGTTGGCAATGATGAGTCGTTTAACCTGTTTGGATCAAGGTGATATTCTTATTGATGGTAAAAATATCAAAGAATGGAATAACGAACTATTGGCTCAAAAAATATCTATTCTCAAACAAGCCAATCATTTAAATCTTCGCATTACTGTTAAAGAACTCGTTTCATTTGGACGTTTTCCACACAGCAAAGGCCGTTTAACTCCTGAAGATCAGCACTATATTCAAACTGCAATTGAATATATGGGCTTAACCGAACTTCAAAATAAATATATTGGCGAACTCAGTGGTGGCCAAAGACAGTGTGCTTTCATTGCAATGGTGGTCGCACAAAATACTGACATCATCTTTTTAGATGAACCATTGAACAATTTAGATATGAAACACTCTGTAGAAATCATGCAAGTGTTACAAAAATTAGTGCGTGAAAAAAACAAAACGATCGTGGTGGTAATTCATGATATTAACTTTGCATCATGCTATTCCGATCACATCATAGCCCTCAAAAATGGCGCACTCGTTCATGAGGGAGAAACAGGAAGGATTATCGACTCTCATATCTTAAAGGATATTTATGATATGGAAATCCCGATACAGTTAATCGATGACAAACGCATCTGCGTTTATTTTTCTTAAACACTATCTTTAACTTTTAAGGAGTTATGAATGAAGTCATTTAAAAAAGCTGCACTAGCCTCTACATTGGTATTGCTGATTGCTGCTTGTGGTAACGAACAAAAAACTGAAAGCACTGTTTCTGAAACACAAACAACAGCATCGACAACTCAAGCAGCAACTAATGCACCTGCAAACATGACAGTTAAACATGTTTCTGGTGAAACAACAGTTAAAATGAATCCTCAAAGAGTTATCGCATTTGACTTTGGTTCATTGGATACGCTAGAAGCTTTGGGCATTGATGTCATTGGTATTCCAAAAGCAAATATCCCATCTTATCTTTCAGAATATAAAGACGATAAATATATCAATTTTGGTGGTTTAAAAGAGCCAGATTTTGAAGCAGTATATTCTGCTAAGCCTGATTTAATTATCGTGTCAGATCGCCAAGTTAATTTATATGATAAGTTTTCTGAAATTGCACCCACAATTAATTTAAACATTGATATCAATAATTACCTAACATCTTTAGATAAGCACGTAGATACGCTTGGTAAATTATTTGGTAAAGAAGATGAAGCGAATGCACAGTTAAAAGCGCTTAAAGATAACATTGAAGCGGTGAAAGCTAAAACAGATAAAACAACTGATAGAGCTTTAATCTTACTCGCAAATGATGGAAAAGTTAGTGCATATGGTCCAGGTTCACGTTACGGATTTATTCACGATACTTTAGGTTTTAAACCTGCAGATGACTCTATTCAAGTCTCTCGTCATGGACAAAATATTACATTTGAGTATGTCATGAACTTAAATCCAGATTATATCTTTGTCATCGACCGTAGTGCAGTTGTAAACACAGGAAGTGGAGCAACTTCTGCAAAAGAACTAGTAGAAAATGATTTAGTTAAAAACACTAATGCATTCAAAAACGGCAAAATTGTTTACTTAGATCCTAACGTTTGGTATTTGTCAGGTGGTGGATTAAAATCAACTCAAATCATGGTAGATGATATTAATAAAGCACTAGAACAATAATACAAAAAAGCCTCTGTAATCAGAGGCTTTTTTATGCGTTATCATTAATAAATAATCAATTATTGACCGACAACTAAAGGATAGCTCACATCGAAAATACGCACTCTATTTGGTTTGCTATCAGCATCTTTAAAGAACCACTCGACAACGATGGATGAATCAACAGGTACAACCAAGTCTTTGCTCTGTTTGTATGTTGCATCTGTTGCAAAATGTGCAATTTCTTCAGCATTTAATACAATTAAATCTGTCTTACTCATAATGTCATCAAATTCAACAGGTTTATCAGTCAGGTTTTTTAATTCTGCTTTAACCAACAGTTCATTATTTTGCATCAATTTAACTTCTAAAATTTCAACACCTAAATATTTTTTTAATGATTCAGCATCAGATACTTCATAAGTTGAATGCATGCTATCAATTTTATTCTTGATGCTATCACTGGCTTTTTCTAAACCCTGCTTAGCATCTTTTGACAACTCTCCAACTTTTTCTTTCGAAGCATCCCAACCTTGTTTCACATCTTCTGCAACATCATCTTTAACTCTGATTAAATCTTCTTTCAGATTATGCTCTTGAGCTGTCGCCAAGGAAAAAGTTAATAATAAACTGCTCACCAACACTAATTTTTTCATACTATATCCCCTAATTATGACTATTCAATTTAATATTACTGCAATAATTTTATACTAATAATTATGCTATTTTAAATAATATAATCCACAAATATTATAAAAGATAATTATTTAAATAATTCTATGTACAGAACAATCCTTACCA
>CANRJX010000067.1 GCA_947631095.1 uncultured Wohlfahrtiimonas sp. | reverse complement strand
CCATTCTTTAATCCATGAAGAATTTCTACAGCATAGCTTGAGCGTTCACCTAAAATGACTTCTGTTAGTTTAGCAATGTGTTGATCATTGTCTGAAATGACTTTGTAAACGTATTGTTTACCTTCTGAAGAAAAAACAGCCTCTTCAGGAACAATCACAACATTATAACCTAGAGGGATTTCTAAAGAGATTCTGGTAAACATTCCGGGTAGCAATCCTGAGTCTTGATTGTCATAAAGTGCTCGAACAATCAAGGAGCGACCTTCTTGTTCGATCTCAGGGCTGAGCGCGTAAACTTCAGCGGTGAATCTTTTTTTAGGGAAGTTATCTACTGAAAATTGTAAAGGTTGCTCAACTTCAACTGTATGTGCTAAACGCTCGGGTAAATTAAATTCTAGTTTTAGTTTTTCGGTATTCACAATTGTGGTGAGATCACTTCCAGATTGTACATAGCTTCCTACGTCTTGATTGCTCAATCCCATGCGTCCTTTGAAAGGTGCTTTTAAAATTGTATGATCTACTTCTATTTGTGCCATTTCCAACTCTGCTTCTGCTTGGAGTTTTGCTGTTTTTGCGGCATCTAATTGCTGTGCGCTGGCACTTCCTCTTGATGCCTCTAATCGTTTAACATTTTGCTCTGCATTTAAAAAATTTGCTTCTGCATTTTTGAGTTTAGCTTGTGCAAGGCGGTCATCAAATTTGATGATTTCTTCGCCTTTATCGATGATTGCACCTTCTTCAAAATTTATTTTTGTGATTTTTCCTGAAAGTTCAGGGCGAATGATGACTCGTTCATAAGGCAATAAAGTACCAACAGCATTGATAAATTCTTGCTTTGGTATTTCTTGTGCATTGGCAACTTCAACCATGGTTGCTTTACTGTGGGCTGTATTCAAAAGAACAAAGAAAGTCGATAGTATGAAAATCAATGGTAATTTGTAATTGTTCATTATGTTATCCGTTAATACTATTGGTTTTGCCATTGTAAAGTATCGAATGAAAAAAACTTCATTAATTTGTCAGCTTATTGTAAAGAATACAAAAAAACCCGCCAATGGCGGGCTTTAAAGGCTAATCTTGTGAATATTAACTCATGCTAGCTAAAATGAATTTTATTAAAAATAAAATCGCAATAATATAAGTTGCTAGATGAACTTCTCTGAATTTACCTGTGCAAACTTTTAGTACAACGTAGCTGATGAATGCAAATGCAAAGCCGTTAGCGATTGAATACGTGAATGCCATTGAGAAAGCCATTAATGCAGCTGGGATTGAGTTGGTTAAGTCATCCCATTCAACTTCCGTTAATTCGCGTAACATCAAGCAAGCTAAGTAAATTAATGCAGGTGCTGTTGCATATGCTGGTACAGCAGTTAATAAAGGTGAAAAGAAAAGGGCTGCTAGAAATAGTAATCCAACGACAACGCTTGTTAAGCCAGTACGGCCACCTGCTTGTACGCCAGATGCACTTTCAACATAAGCCGTCACAGAGCTTGTTCCGAGCATACTGCCTGCAAGAATTGCTGTGCTGTCTGAGAATAATGCGCGTGAAAAACGCTTTTTGTTTTCAGGAGATGTGTCATCTAAGATGTGCGCGCGTTTTGCAACACCTATTAATACACCCGTTGCATCAAATAGTTCCACCAATACTAAAGTTAAGATAATTTGCAAGAATCCAGCTTCTAAAACTTTGCTGAAATCTAATTGGAAGAAAGTAGGGGCGAGTGATGGTGGTGCGGAAACAATGCCTGTGAATACAGTGTTGCCTGTCAAAATGCTCAAAACAGACACAACTAAAATACCAATTAGGATCGCGCCTTTGACTTTTAGAGCATCCAAAACAGCAATAATCAAGAAACCAAGGATGCAGAATAATACTGATGGATTAGACAAAGAGCCGAGTTGTACTAACGTTTCAGGATTATCAACGACTAATTGAGATGTTTGTAAGCCAATGAATGCCAAAAACAGACCAATGCCAGCAGCAATTGATGCACGAAGTGATTTTGGAATGCCTTCAATGATCCAAGTTCGTAATCCCGTTGCCGTTAGAATTAAAAAGATCACACCAGAAACAAATACGCCGCCTAATGCTTGTTGCCATGTGAATCCCATTGTCGCAACGATTGTAAAAGCAAAGAAAGCATTTAAGCCCATCCCAGGTGCAACAGCAATGGGGTAGTTCGCAATGAACGCCATGATAAACGTACCCAAAGCTGCAGCGAGACACGTTGCAACAAAGACAGAGCCTTTATCCATACCTGTGGAAGACAAGATAATTGGGTTGACAAAAATGATGTAAGACATTGCTAAGAATGTCGTTAAACCACCAATGGTTTCAGTTTGTACATTTGTTTTATGTTCGCGTAATTTAAATAATCGCTCTAACATTGAAAGGCTCCGAAAAATGAAGATTGAAATTAAAAAAGCCTCTCTACGGTGAAGTAGTGAGGCTATTTACTTTATTCTGTTTTGGGTTTTGATTTAAGGGATATTAATACTGATCCGACTAAGACTACTAACACTACAGAAAGTGATATCGCTGTAGGAATGTGGAAGTCGAAAGCGAGTAATAACATTTTACAACCGATGAATACTAAGATTGTTGCCAAACCATATTGTAAGAAATGGAAGCGATCAGCCATGTCTGCTAATAAAAAGTACATTGCACGTAAGCCTAAAATTGCAAATACGTTAGATGTCATAACAATGAATGGATCTTTTGTGATTGCGAAGATTGCAGGTACTGAATCTACCGCGAAAATAATATCAGAAATAGTGATAACAATAAGCGCAAGTAGCAATGGTGTGCCGTAGCGGATACCATTTTCAACAGTGAAAAAATGTTCTGCATCTAGTTTATCTGTAAACTTCATACGCTTTTTAATCATGCGAATGAACCATTTTTGGTTTAAGTCTTCTTCGTCATCAGATTTTTTGAACATTGTAAAACCTGTATAAACTAAGAATGCGCCAAATACGTATAAAATCCACTCAAATTGAGAAATTAATGTTGCGCCAATTAACACCATTACAACACGCAAGACAACTGCTGCTAAAATACCGTATACCAATACTCTGCGTTGGAATTGTGCAGGAATTTTAAAGAAGCTAAATATCAATAAGAATACAAAGATGTTATCAATTGATAGAGATTTTTCTAAAACATAACCAGTTAAAAAGTCCATGGATGCTTCAGTGGCCATCGCTTGTTGCATTTCTGGTGTTAGATTTAATGTTGAAAAATCACCATGAGCTAAGTACCAATACAACCAAACATTAAAAATTAATGCGACTGAGACCCAAATGATTGTCCAAATGAGAGCTTCTTTAACACTGACTTTATGATCGCCAGTTTGTTTTAAAGCTAACATATCTATTGCGATCATAATTAAAACTGCAATAGCAAAAACTGTATATAGAAAAGGTGAGCCTATAGGGGGAAGCGTCATTTAAAAGTTCCTAAATGGATTGAAAATAATTGTGTAAATATTCATCAAAGTCAAGTTGTGGTTCTGATTCAAGTTCAGCTTGTTTTGCTAAACTTTTTTCAGCTAATGCTTTAAAAGCATTACGTTTCTCATCAGATAAAATATTATCTGTGAGATAGTAATTTTTAAATTCAGTTGCCTTAGTAATACAGTAATCGTTGTAAAGTATAGAAGTTGATCTCAACTCATCCACGATTTGTGCTGAAGGCGTTAAGTTGCTGTCAGCAATCATTGGTTCTAGTTTTTCAATTGCATCAATGTATTCAGTACCTAAGATTTCAGCGATTGGTCGAATCCAATTCAGTGTGAATTTTAAAAGATCATCTAAGCGATAATCTGCACCTTGAACTTTTAAAACTAGATCTTTGGCTCGACCTTTTGCTGCAATTAAAGCAAGATTTTTACGGTTTTGTTCATACTCTTCATCACAAAGTGGAGCAGCATTAGTGAGTAAACAAGTGGTTAAAAATGCTTGTAAGAATCGAATGGTTTCAATTGAAATGCCTGTTGCGATCGTTGGCATAATATCAACTGAACGTAGCTCAACATACCCAATTCCACGATCCTTTAAGGCAGACAAGAGTGTTTCACCAGGATTTAATACTTGTTTAGGGCGAATGCTTGCATAGTATTCATTTTCGATTTGCAAAATATGGTCGTTAATTTGCAAATATTCACCATCTTTTTTTACAGGAATGTGCGCGACTTTATCGCACGGCGTTAGAATCGCAAACTGTATATTTTTGATGTAATCAGATAATGAATTGAATGACACAGCAAATTTACATTTGTTGTTGCTGTATCCAATATCTGATAAACGCAATGATGTACTTTCTTCAATGTAGACAGTTTCATTGTCAAATTTTTTGAAATCATGATTGTTATTTTCTGATAAAAAGCTTTTTGGCATGATTGGTGAAGCCCCGAAGAAATAAGGGACTAAGAAGCCAAAGCGAGATACAGAACGCATTAAATGCAAATAACGCTCAGATTTAAAATCAGATAGATTTTGTGTATCTCCAATGGATTTTTGCCAAGCTATGAAAAATTCATCGCTTAATGAAAAATTAAAATGAATGCCAGCAATTGACTGCATCATTTTGCCATATCGATGTGATAAGCCAACGCGATACAGTGTTTTCATTTTTGCGGCATTTGATGTGCCATATTGTGCAATTGGGATTTCAGAGACATCTTGAATCAAGGGTGGCATTGAATCAGGCCAAATTAGTTCGTCGCCCAAGTTTTCAGTTGTAAACGCTTGTATATCATCTAGTGCTTCATAAAGCGCTTCAGGAGAATGATAAACATTAGTTACAAACTCTAAGAGGTTTTCAGCGAAATCTGTTGTAATGTTGCTATTCATTAAAGCAGAACCCAGAGCTTTAGGATGTGGCTTTTGACTTAGGCACCCATCAGGGCTAACACGTAAGCCTTCTCTTTCTAAGCCCATAGAAACATTTTGTATCAACTTAGCATTTGTCTCTAAAGATTTTAAGTGAGATTCTACAGAATTCGTTAATTGCTCGAACATAATCAATCCTTTTAAATCACTGGTTGTAGATTAAAACCAATATGGGTCTGCCACATGTTCATTATTTTACAAAATAATTCTGCTGTTTGCTGTGTATCATAAAGTGCTGAGTGAGCACCTTCAGCATCCCATTTCATGCCAGCAGCAATCGCTGATTTTGCCAATACAGTTTGACCAAATGCAAGTGCACTTAAACTTGCAGTATCAAGGACTGAAAATGGGTGAAATGGCGATTTTTTAATGTCACAGCGCTCAATTGCAGCATTTAAAAAAGCAAGGTCAAAGTGCGCATTATGCCCAATTAAAATTGCGCGCGTACATCCTTGTTTGCGGACTTCTTCACGCACAGCAGTAAATACTTTTTGCAAAGCTTCTTTTTCAGAAATGGCCATGCGAAAAGGATTGTCTAGTTTGATGCCATTGATCTTCATGGATTCAGGATTGATTCCTAAATTTGGCGCAGGTTCAATGTGAGTCGAAACATGATGAGCAGGTTTCATCATGCCATCTTTATCAATGTCTAAAAAAACAGCAGCCACTTCAAGTAGCGCGTCTTTCTTCGGATCTAAGCCGCCTGTTTCAACATCAACGACAACAGGTAAAAATCCCCGAAATCTCAGAGACATTAAGGGGATATTGGATAATTGATCACTCATAATTACTGCGCAGCCTTTGAACGCGTTTTTGTGCGTTTAGTCGGTTTTGGCGCTTTATCATCTTTATATTCTATAACAGGTGACGTTTTATCAATGATTTGAGGGCGATCGATGATTACTTTTGCAACATTCTCTTCAGATGGAACCTCAAACATTGTATCTAAAAGCGTTGATTCTATAATGCTGCGTAAACCACGAGCACCTAGCTTGCGTTGGATGGCTAACTCTGCAATTGCTTTTAAACCATCTTCTGTGAAAGATAGCTCTATATTATCAGCATCGAATAAATATTCGAATTGCTTGATGATTGCATTTTTGGGCTGAGTCAAAATATTGATCAAAGCTGCTTCATCTAACTCTTCCAATGTTGCAATCACAGGTAAACGGCCAATAAACTCAGGTATTAAACCATATTTCGTCAAATCTTCTGCTTCTACTTGAGCAAATAATTCTGATAAATTGCGTTTTTCTTCTGAGTCTTTTAAGTCAGCAGTAAAGCCAATGCCACCTTTGTTTTGACGCATGCTGATGATTTTTTCTAAACCAGAAAAAGCACCGCCACAGATGAACAAGATATTGCGAGTGTCTACATTGATTAATTCAGCATTTGGATGCTTGCGACCACCTTGTGGAGAAATTGCAGCAACAGTACCCTCTATAATTTTGAGTAAAGCTTGTTGAACACCTTCGCCAGAAACATCACGTGTAATTGAAGGATTGTCACTGCGACGAGTGATTTTATCAATTTCATCAATGTAGATGATTCCAGTTTGAGCACGTTCTACATCAAAATCAGCATTTTGCAGTAAACGTTGAACGATGTTTTCAACATCTTCACCCACATAACCTGCTTCTGTAAGTGTTGTTGCATCTGCAATTGCAAATGGAACATTCAACATTTTTGCTAAAGTTTCAGCCAATAATGTTTTACCTGAGCCAGTCGGACCGATTAGTAAAATATTACTCTTTGTTAATTCAACATCGCTGCGTACAGTTTTAGACTCTAAGCGTTTGTAATGATTATAAACGGCAACGCTTAAAGTTTTTTTTGCAAGATCTTGACCGATGACGTATTCATTGAGTGCTTCAAATAACTCTTTTGGTTTTGGCAAAGGTTTCTTCTGATATTCGACTGCAAACTCTTCAGTGATTAGTTCGCCACAAAGATTGATGCATTCATTGCAAATGTAAACATTAGGTCCAGCAATCAACTTCATAACTTCATCTTGTGATTTGTCACAAAATGAGCAACGTAGTGTCTTTCCTTTTTTCTTAGGAGAATCTGTCATATTTTTGTCTTTAATTAACGGTGAGAAACAACAGAATCAATGATTCCATATTTTTGAGCTTCTTCTGCACTCATAAAATAATCACGATCTGTATCTTTCACAACTTTTTTCAAAGGTTGTTTAGTGTGATGAGCCATAATTTTATTTAGGCGGTCTTTAATGAAAAGCATCTCTTTTGTATGAATTTCAATATCTGTAGCTTGACCTTGGTAGCCGCCTAAAGGTTGGTGAATCATGACACGAGAGTTAGGCAAAGATAATCTTTTACCTTCAGCGCCAGCTGCTAATAAGAAAGCACCCATACTACAAGCTTGACCAATCACCATAGTTGAAACATCTGGTTTTATAAATTGCATCGTATCGTAAATTGCCATGCCAGCAGTGACTGATCCGCCAGGTGAATTAATGTATAAATGAATATCACGATCTGGGTTTTCTGCTTCTAAAAATAGCATTTGAGCTACGATTACATTTGCGCTGTAATCATCAACAGGGCCTACCAAAAAGATCACTCGATCTTTCAAAAGACGCGAGTAGATGTCAAAAGAGCGTTCGCCACGAGCAGTTTGCTCGACAACCATAGGCACAAGGTTAAGGTTGTGAATCTCGTTGTTAAAAGACATTAGAATCCTCTTGACCAATTTAAAATTAAGCCACTAATTCTAGCAGAAATGATCGTAAAATCCTATGTTAAAAATTTTTGGTGAGCATCAAGGATAATTTTGTCAGTATAATTACATTTTTTAGTGAAATTTTCGGTATAGTAATGGCTTGTTGAGTATTTTGTGACATTGGACAGGTTTATGGAACGTAATTATAATTTTTGTGCAGGCCCTTCAACTTTACCTGAAGCTGTTTTAAAACAGGCTCAGACAGAACTTTTAAATTGGCAGGGATTAGGGGCTTCAGTGATGGAAGTATCACACAGAAGCAAAGCTTTTGAAGAAGTAGTCATTCAATGTGAACAGAGAATGCGTTCGCTCTTGAATGTGCCAGAGAATTACAAAATTGTATTTTTACAAGGTGGGGCATACGCTCAATTCTCAATGATTCCATTGAATATATTGGGTGCTAAAACACAGATTGATATGATCGAAACAGGAATTTGGTCAGGTAAAGCGATCGGTGCGATGGCTAAATATGCTGATATTAATTTAATCGCATCAACCAAAGATACTAAATTCAGATCATTGCCTGCTCAAGAATCATTGAGATTTTCTGATGACAGCGCATTTGTACACTATTGTGATAATGAAACCATTAATGGTGTTGAGTTTGATTATATTGTCGATAATGGTGGGAAATCTCCGGTTGTTGTAGATATGAGCTCTAATATCTTATCTCGTGAGTTTGATGTTTCTAAGTTTGGCTTGATTTATGCTGGCGCACAAAAAAATATTGGTCCATCAGGCGTAACTTTAGTCATTGTGCGTGAAGATTTATTGGGTAAAGCTGATCCTAAGTTGTCTGATGTTTTCAATTATGAAATGCAGGCTAAAAACTTATCTATGATCAATACACCGCCAACATTTTCTTTATACATGATTAATTTGGTATTGAAATGGTTGGAAGAACAAGGTGGTGTTAAACATATTGAATCTATCAATAATCAAAAGGCTGCAATGCTGTATGACTTAATTGATGGAAGTAATTTTTATAATAATCCTGTAGAAAAAAATGCACGTTCACGCATGAATGTTCCATTTACGATTGTCAATCCAGAATTAGATGCTGTATTTTTAGCAGAAGCTAAAAAGCATGGCTTGATGAATTTAGAAGGACATAGATCTGTTGGTGGCATGAGAGCAAGTATTTATAATGCATTGCCATTAGAGGGTGTTCAAGCATTGTGTAAATTTATGTCTGATTTTGAAAAACAGTATGGATAAAATAAACTGCTAAAATATTAGGTTGCAAAAAATTATGATGATTAAACAAAAAAAATTGGGCGTGATTTCTTCATTGGTTGCAGTGTTGCTATTTGGGCAATTAAATGCATCAGAGATACAGTCAACGCCAACAACCAAAATTGAAAAAGCGGAACAAAGCTTGCCAAAAATTGTTCCAAATAAACGTTTTGAGCGCATCAGTTCAGCTCATGCAGTTGCTTTATCACAGTTTCAATATGGGAAGCTCCCATTGGATGATCAACTGTCTGAGCGTGTTTATTCATTGTATTTGAACTCTTTGGATCCACAAAGAGTCTATTTTTTAGAATCTGATATTGAGCAGTTTGATAAGCACAAGTTATTATTCGATAACTATTTAAGGGAAGCTCGTTTAGAGTATCCTTTTGAGATGTACAATACTTTGATCCAACGTTTAGATGATCGCGAAAATGCGGTGGCTACATTGTTGGATCAAGAGTTTGATTTTACGACTGATGACGAAATTTTGATTAATCGCAAAGATGAGCCATACGCTAAAACAACTGAAGAGTTGGATAAAATCTGGTATCAGCGCATCAAAAATGAACTCATCAATTTAATGGTTTCAGATGATGAATTAACATTAGATGAAGCTAAAGAAAAATTAAAAAAACGATATAAATCTCGCCATGAACGCTTAATGCAAGTAGATGTGGATGATATTTTTGAAATATATATGAATACGGTTGCTTTGGCTTTTGATCCGCATTCCTCTTATTTATCTCATCGTACAATGGAAAACTTCAATATTAATATGAGCTTATCTTTGCAGGGAATCGGTACGGTTCTGCGTCAAGATGATGATGGCATTTCTATTATGGAAGTGGTTCCGGGTGGACCAGCGGATTTGAGTAATCAATTGGTTGTGGGCGATCAAGTGATTGGCGTTGCTCAAGGTGATGATGAAGAGTTTTTAGACATTGTTGGTATGCGCCTTGATCGCGTAGTGGATAAAATACGTGGAGAAAAAGGTACTATTGTACGTTTGCAGATATTAGGCAATAAAGGCAAAGGCCCAGAGAAGATCGTTAGAATCGTTAGAGATCAAGTGAAACTTGAGCAGCAAGCAGCGAAGTCTGAACTTAAAACTATCGAAAAAGATGGAAAGCTACAAAATATTGGTGTCATTTCATTGCCGACTTTCTACAGTGATTTTGAAGGTAATAAAGATGGCCAAAAAGAATTTAGAAGTACGACTCGCGATATCAAACGTTTAGTTAAAGAGTTGCAAGACAAAAATCAGATCGATGGTTTGGTGATTGATTTGCGTGGCAATGGTGGTGGTTCGCTGGAAGAGGTGATCAATTTATCGGCCTTGTTCATTGATCCGAAGAAAACTGTGGTTCAGATTAAGAATTATAATGGGAAAATTGATTCTCGTAATAGTGCATCAGAGCAAAAAATATATGATGGTCCGTTAATGGTGATTACGGATAGATTAAGTGCTTCAGCCAGTGAGATTTTTGCAGGTAGCATTCAAGATCAAGGTAGAGGTCTAATTGTGGGCAATACTACATTTGGCAAAGGTACTGTTCAATCTTTGTTGCCATTAGATGGTTGGTTGTCTAAGTCTGAAATGCCTGGGCAAAGTAAAGTTACGATCGCAATGTTTTATCGTGCTAATGGCGAAAGTACTCAGGAAAAAGGTGTTGAGCCAGATGTGGTTTTACCGCAAATTTATAATCCGGAAGATGTTGGCGAATCAAAAGAGAAGTATGTTTTGCCGTGGGATAAAATCCCCGCCGCTAAAGATTTAGTGGTAAATGATGGGCTCACTGCTTTCATTGAGCCTTTGCAGAAAAAGCATGATGAACGATTAGAAGAAGATGAAAAATTAATTATTTTCCAAAAACAACGCGATAAAATTCAAGAAATGTGGGATATACAAACAATTTCTTTAAATTTAGATGAGCGTCGTGAAAAATTAAAAACACAAGAAGATGAAAGCTTTACGCGAACCAATGAGATTCGTGCATTGTACAATCTTGAGCCATTAACATTAGAGCAGTACAAAAATGAAGATGGCACGTACACACAGCTATTAAAAGACACAACGCCAGATATTTTGCTGGATGAAAGTGT
>CANRJX010000066.1 GCA_947631095.1 uncultured Wohlfahrtiimonas sp. | reverse complement strand
TGGGTGAGTTGAGATTGTCAAATACTCAAATTACCAGTAAAGATGATGTAACAATTGCTTCGATAGCAACTTTATCGGGTATGGGAAAAATCTCTGGTAATGTCATCAATTACGGTTTATTCAATGTTGGAAATCCAGATGCCTCTTCGTCTCAGCGTGCCAGAATAATCTCTAATAATACTTTTACAGTTGATGGGGATTTTAGCAATAGGGGTACAATTAGTTTATTGTCTAGCGGTTTAGATGCTGAATTATCAATTATAGGTGATTATGTTGGTAATAATGGTTTGTTAAATATTTCAACAGAGTTGAATGGTGATAATTCTGCGACACAACGCTTAATCGTTGATGGTAATGTATCAGGCATAACAACAATAGCAGTGAAAAATGTTGATGGACTCGGCGCTGAAACAACTAATGGTATTGAAATTGTGACTGTTGGTGGTGTATCAGAAAATGAAGCATTTGGGTTGGACGGTACGTTGGTTGCAGGTAATTATGAATATAATCTTTATAAAACTGGTGAAAATTGGGTTTTAGGAACACGTGATCCTAATTCTGTAGGGGATAGCAATGAAAGACCAGACTCTGGTTTGAATGCAGGTTTAGGAGATGCTGCTGTTAGTTTATTAACACCAGGTCTTGGAAACTTCTCCTTTAGAGATAGAGGTAATGATGCTCGTACAACAGGTGAAAAAGCCAATAATGTTTGGATGACTGCAGATTATCGTCATACAAAAGGTGAAACAGCAAGTGGCCAATTTACCTATAAAAATAACATCAAAGGCATGCAGATTGGTGCTGATCATACATTTGCAACAGGCGATCATTGGTTGACGTTAGGTGTTATGGCATCTATGCATCACATTGATGGTAAGTCTTATGATCGAAAAGAGAGTGTAAGAGCAAAATCTGATACTGATGCTTATGGATTTGGTGTTTATGGTACTTGGTATTTGGATGAAACAGAGTTAAGTCCTTATATTGATGCATATGCTTTATATCAAAACTTTAAAACGACTAATAAAATGTCGGGTGATCGTAATTATAAATATCATAGCCATGGTATGAGTTTTACGGCAATTGGTGGATATCCTATTGCATTGGATCACAAGATGGTATTAGAGCCTCAAATTCAGTTAGGTTATGTGGATTATCGTAGTGATACATTCAGAGATCATAATGATGCATTGGCTAAAACTAAATTAAAAGGCAATTTCATCGGACGTGTTGGTGCTGTTTTAGAGTTTGAAAAAGGCTCTATGATTGAACCATATATCGGTGCAAGCGTTTGGTATGATAATACACAAGTGAGCACTCGTTATGGAGATCAGTTTAGTCTTGGTAATGCATCGCCATTAAAATCTAATAAAGCTGGCGCTATGTTTGAAGCTAAATTAGGTTTTAAAGCTAAACCAAACAAAGATTTAACATTGTGGGGTGAAGTTAAAGGCTTAACGGGTAAGCATTCTCATAGAGATTATGGTGCTGTCATTGGTATTAAATACAGCTTTTAAGTAACAATGATGAAGTGAAAAACCTCGTGCATTATGTGCACGAGGTTTTTTTTAGTGATGTTATTGAGACAAGATAGAGTGCAAGGTTTTTAGCGTAGAAATAACAGCATCAGGACTAGCGATAAATGTAGGCTCACCTTTCATCATAAAAACTTTATTGTTTTTTATGGCAGATATACTTTGTAGATTTTTCCATGCAGGTTCTATTTTGCTGACGGAGATCTTTCGTTCAATGTCTAATTCTTTAACTTGGTCACCTTTGATGATCACGATGATTTCAGGATTCATCATTAACATGCCTTCTGGTGACATCAATGGTGCATTTAATTTACCTTGATAAGCATTTTGTGCACCGACAGCTTCTAGAATATCTTGATGAAAGCTTTTTCCAGCAGCTCGTTCAGGTAAGCGATTGATATGGTCTTCACCGTCATATGCATAAAGCATTAAAACTTTAGGTGAGCTATTTAGTTTAAAATTGTCTAAAGCAATTTGTAATTCACGTTTTTTTTGTTCAGCCAATTGTTCTATGCCGCAAAGAGAGCCTAGCTCAAGCAGTGCATCATTGATGGATTCAAGTGATGTGAAATCTAAAAAAACTGTTTGAAAATTCAATGATGCCAGTTTGCGCCTTTGTGGACTGTCTTCAGGTAATTCAGTCAAAATAATGGATGGAGAAAGCAGGGCAATGGCTTCATAATTTGGGTCAAACATTCCGCCTACTTGCTGTATCTGGCTATTTTTAGGAATGCGATCGTAGCGTGTACCGCCGATGATGTGATCTTCTAAGCCAAGAGAAAACAGTGTATCTGTAATAGTGGGTGATAAAGATACAATTTTTTCACATTTTGCGCTAATGTCCGAAGCCACTGAGAATTGAGATAAAACAGAGATAATGAAGATAGATAATAAAGATTTTTTCATAATTTATAGAGAAATTTTAACACCCAAAGAACCATTAATTCGTTTTTCCGGATGGCCCCATGATGTTAGGTAATGTTTATCAAAGAGATTATTAATTTTTGCAGTTAAGCTAATGGTATCGTTAATTTTATAGTTTGCAGATACATTCATGACCCAATAATTTTTTAATTTATGGCTATCGTCAATGAATGTGCCGCTGTACAAAGTGGTCGCAGTTAAGCTCCAGCGCTCATTAGGTTTAAAGTTAATATGCCCACCGGCTAAGTGCTTTGGCGTATCGGATGCTGGCCCTTTAGAAACACTATTTTTATCGATATAGTAATCCGCGGCATCTGTATATGTGTAATTCAGTCCAAATGAAATATGTTTATTCACTTGTGTGGTGCTGACAAATTCCACGCCACGGCTTTTGGTTTTTTTAATATTGACAAAACGTCCCCATGGATAGTTAATCTGGTCTGGATTAATGTGCGTGATTCGGTCATTAGTAGATTGTTGAAAGTAGGTCAGATCAATCGTTGTGTGATCAAAAGGTGTTAAGACAAGACCGATATCAAAGCCTTTACTGGTTTCTGCTTTTAGTTCTTCATTGCCCAAGCGATTGGGCGCATATAGTTCAAATTCAGTATAGGGTGTAAAACCTGTTCCATAACTACCTTTTATCGCAATTTTATCGTTAATATTATAACGAGAGGTTAGTCGATATGTGACTTTACTGCCATAGGTGGATAAATGATCATATCTAATTGCAATGTTATTAAAGAATCGATTATCAAAATTCAGTTGTTGATTGATGAATGCACTTTTCGTGGTTGAAGTTTTTTTCGGAAGTGCATAAGCATTATTAGCAGGGTTTTTCATCCTGAGTGATTCATTTGTATACGTTAAACCAAAGATTGTTTGGAAATCTTTATGTAATGTTACGGTATTTTTCCAATTCAAAGTGTGGCTTTTACCTGTATATTTTTCATTCGGCCCCCAATCATAATAATCACGTTTAGTATTTTGAGCATTATAACTGATGGTACTTCGCCATTTTTTGTCAAAAAATGCTGTATTGATGGCAAAATGGCCTATTAATTGGCGAGTTTTTTGATAATACGATGCTTCATCTTTGATTTCAAATGAGCCATCAGGATTGCTGTAATAGCTGTCTAAATCAGTTTTTTTATGATAGTAGGTTGTCATGAAATCAAAACTGAGCCAGTCTTGTGGAGCATACGTAATTGATAAAGATGCATTCTGATTTTTAAAACGATCATATTCACTTTTATCCAGTTCGTTTGCGGCGATTGATCTACCATGTTCTTGATTAGTTCCAAGTGCGAGAGAATACTTAAATTTATCAAATTCACCTTGATTGTTTAATGAGGTTTGAACATAACCATAGCTACCACCTGTTAATGAGATTGTCGTGCTTTGAGGCCCACCTCTTTTGGTAAAAATACGCACAACACCTCCTGTTGCATGTGCTCCATAAACAGCACTTTGAGGTCCTTTTAACACTTCTATGCGCTCTATGTTGGCAACATTGATTGTTCTTAAGTCAAAATTACGATTAGGACTGGTTGTATCATTCATAGCAATATCATCGATCATAATCAGAATATTATTACCACCTAAACCACGTATCAAAATTTCAGGTTCATTAGCGTCTCCTGTTTTGATGATATTTACACCTGGTACTGTTGCTAAGGCATCACTAACATATTGAAAGTTGCCATCGGCAAGCTGTTCTTTTGTAATAATGTTAATACTAGATCCGACAGTATTAATATTTTGTTGCACATTATTGGCAGTAAAGACTATGTCATTCAATTTCTGGTTGGTTTCTGCAAAAGCGAATGGGGTCGTCAAGAAAACAGTTTTTATAAAAAGAAATTGATATTTTTTCATATGGCATAGATCTCAAATATAATTTGTTGGTATGGCTTTAATATTATTAAATAATTAATTTATATTGAAATATAATATATTAAATAAAATAGGAGAAATAATGTTCTCCCATTTTATTTTTATTAAAAATATTTAGAATGAAATTTTCACACCAACAGCAGCATTAATGCGCTTTTCGCCATATCCCCAAACTGTATAATAATCTTTATCGAGTAAGTTATTTACACGTGCATAAATACTGACATCGTCATTGATTTTATAATCAGTGGCTAAGTTAACCATCCAGTAAGATTTTATGTTGCGTTGTGGTGCGCCATATGCTGCAAAATTACTGACAGTGCTGCCGTTATATTTTGCTTCAGCAAATAAGTTCCATTGATCGATAGGTTTGAAGTTTACATAAGCACCAGCCATGTGTTTCGGTACACGCAAAGCTTTTTGACTAGTATTCAAGTCATTATCAAAATCACGAGCATTGGTGTATGTATAGTTAATGCCTGCTTGCCATTGTTCATTTAACTGAGTATTAACAGCAAATTCGACACCTTTAGTTTTAGTGTAATCACGATTAACATATGCAGCCCATGGTGCGCTAGATGTTTCTATATAGGTTATACGATTATTTATTTTTTGATTAAAGTAGGTTACGTCAATCGTTGTATTTTCAAATGGTGTCAGTACGAAACCGATATCATATCCTTTACTTGTTTCTGCTTTTAAGTCCGTATTGTCATAAGCGTATAGTTGAAATAAAGTTGGTGCTTTGAATCCTGTACCATAACTACCTTTTACCGCTATATAATCATTAATATTAAAACGGGAGGTTAATCGGTATGTAGTTTTATCACCAAATTTTGAATGATCTTCATATCGAACACCAATAGTATTAAAAAATCTATCGTCAAAATTTAAGTGTTGGTCGATGTAAAAGCTATGTTGATTGATGCTTTTTTTATCTTGTTTGCTTTCATAAGGACCATATTGTGTGATCGAATTATAATAATTTTGGGCGCTTTCTTTTGAATACACGGCGCCAAATAAAGTTTGAAAATCATTATGGAGCGTTAAAGTATTTTGCCAAGTTACAGATTGTAATCTACCTTTATATGCACCTCTTTCCCAGTTTTGATTATAGCCAGCATCACCATCAGGATTATTATGTAAATGTCGTTTGGTATCACTAATATCATAGATTAATGAGCTTAACCATTTTTCATCAAATAGAATCGTATTAATGGCAAAACGACCAATCCATTGTTTAGTTCTTTGGTAATTATAAAGGTCATCTTTCATCGGACCACCACCAGCATCGATGTTGGTCTTGATATCAGTATAATGCGCTGCAAGGTCAAAGTTAATCCAGTCTAAAGGCGCATAATTTACTGAGAAGGAACCATTTTTATTTTTAAAACGATCTTTTTCATGATTACCTTCAAGTTTTGAATCTGCTGCTGAAATACCTTTTTCTTTGTTAAAACCGAATGCCGCAGAGTACATTAATGTATCAGTTTGGCCTTGAGTTTGTACTGTGGTTTTAATGTGCTCATAGCTTCCACCTTCTAAAGTCACAGTTGTGCGTTGTGGTCCGCCTTTTTTAGTGAAAACTTGAATGACACCAGCCATTGCATTTGAACCATATAATGTGCTTTGTGGGCCTTTTAAGACTTCAATCCGTTCAACATTTAATGTGTCCAAAGTACTAAAGTCAAAACTTCTACCAGGGGTAGATGGATCGTTGACTATAACACCATCGATCATGACAAGAATATTTTGACTGCCTAAGCCACGAATAAAAGTATTAGATTCACCATTAGCGCCTGTTTTTGAAATATTTACACCAGGTAAGCTTGAAAGAGCATCGCTCACACGTTGATATTGTGCATTTTCTAATTGTTGTTCTGTAATGACATTGATTGATGAGCCGACAGTATCTAATTTTTGGTCTGTTCTATTGGCTGTAAAAACAATTTCGTTGTTTTCAGAAGATTGAGTCACGCCATCGGTATCACTGCTTGAAGATTGTGCGGATGCTATTGTTGAAGATAGCAAAATAGCGCTAAGCGCCAAAGATAACTTGGTTTGCATAGATAGAGATTTCCTATTCCACGAGGATGAGTAATTGTTTTACAAAGGTATTTCGACTCAGCTAAACAGCATCACGATGGCGGGTCCGCGAGAGAATTTCACTCTCTTCCCCTTTGTATAGGCAAGATTATACTAGAGTTAATTTTTTTTATCTTTGATTAAAATTAGTATAAAGAAGGGTGCACCTAACAGCGCAGTGATGACTCCTACGGGCAATTCAGAAGGTGCAAATAATATGCGAGCAATCAGATCAGCCAATACCAATAAAAATCCACCTAAAAACATTATGGCTATCCATAAATACTTATGGTCATTGCCAATTAATTTACGAGCAATGTGTGGAACAATTAAACCAACAAATCCAATCGGGCCGCTGATAGCAATCATGGTGCCCATCATCAGACTGACTAGGAAAAATAGTGGAATGAATATAAATGAAGGTTGAATTCCTCTTGTGATAGCAATGGTATGGCCGGCGCTGAGTAAATTTAGCTTAGGCGTGAATAAGGCGATGATAATAGTACTAATGATCATAACGATAAATAATGAATAAATTTCATTGTAGCCAACATTAGCAATTGTCCCCATCATCCATTGCATTAGTCGATAGCTATCTTGAGGTCTGCCTATTGCTTGCATCACCATTACTAGGCTACTGCAAAAAAAACTTAAAATAATGCCAACAAGTAATAATCGAGAAATGGACTCTAATGCATTTCTGTTCAAGCTATAAATTAAAGTGGTAATCAGTATGGCGCCTAAAAAAGCAGAGAACGATAACCCTGAAAATAACCAAAGAGAAAATGTAATGCCAGAATGAATGTAAATTGCAGCACCTAACGCGCTTCCACTTGCAATACCAAGCGTAAAAGGTTCAGCTAATGGATTGCGCAAAATTGCTTGGAAGACCATTCCAGAGATTGCTAACATTGCACCAATTAACCATGCGGTTAGGGCGCGGGGCATGCGAATATTCCAAAAAATATTATGCACTGCAGGTAAATCTTGCCAAAGCATATTCGGTGTAAAGTTTTCTAATCCTATGAATGGCGTAATCATAAGCGATGCGATGCTTAAAATGGCAAACACCGCGATGACTAACCAACGATGTTGATACAAAGGTTGTGTTACCAAAATATTACCCCTTGATCATTGCGTGCTTCGGTAAACCTATAATTATAGAGTGAATATAGATTGTCTGAATGAATGACATCTTCTGTTCGGCCATAAAATAATTGCTCACTATTTTTGATTGCTAAACAGTGCGTAAAATAGTGTGTCACTTCATTAATATCATGCGTAACAGAAATAATGGTTTTATTCATGTCTATAGAAATAGTGTGGATTAATGTTAAGAGATCGTGAGATTGCTTGGGATCTAAAAAATTGGTTGGTTCATCTAAGAAAATCATGGGAGTTTCTTGGCACAGTGCACCTGCGATGTAAGCACGCTGTTTTTCACCGCCACTGAGTTGTGACAATGGCGTGTCTTTGTAATGAGATAATCCGGTCATTTCTAAAATTTGATGGATTGTATCGTATTCATCAGGTGTAATGAAAAAACCGAGTTTTTGATAAGGGGCTCTTGAATAAGTGCACCAATCCCAAACACTTACAGTTAAAAGTGGATGGGTTTGAGGGACATAAGCCACTAGTTTTGCTAGTTCTTTACGAGATAAATGATGAATGGATTGATTAAAGAAAGAAATATCATCAAATTTAGAAGGAATTAATTGGAGTACGGCTTGTAATGCTGTACTTTTTCCTGCGCCATTCGGCCCTACAATTGCGACTCTGCTGCCTATTTCAACTTCTAAAGATAAGTTATTCAAACGTTTTTTTTGAGCTGTTTGAACTGATAGATTAGAAATTGAGAGCGCGGTCACTAAGAATTATCCTTTACGAAATTTAATTGAGTCGAAAACGGATGGATTGATCAAAATAGCCAGACGTTTTACGCCCATTCATAATTTTAGGTTTTACATTCATGGCTTGTACAGATTCTAGCGCACATTTGTCCAATCGTGAAAAATTCGTAGACTGAATAAGCTCTTTGCGTATAACTTTTCCATTTTGATCAACATGAATACGAATAATCGCAACACCTTGTTCACCACGCTGTCGAGAAATGCGCGGATAACAGCGCTGTATATTTTGTAGTATTGTTTGATCGCTATTGCCATTTGCAAATCCAGCTGGACCATCAGTAATATTGGTTCCTGATCCTTTTCCAACAGCATTTCGATGACCTGCACCAGTACCTTGTTGAGATTTTTGTTTATTATTCACTATCTTTTTGGGATCTGTTTTTTTAGATGTTTCTGCAATCTTTTTTTGAGTATCGGGAATGATTGGTTTTGGAGGCTTAATTGCTGGAATTTGTTCGATAGCTTTTGGAGTGATTATTTCTGTTATGGGTTCGGGCGATTTTACAGGTTCAATAAATGTTGGAAAGCTCCAGTCACTTTTGATGTTTAGATCAACGGTGATGACATATTCTTTATCTTGATGTGTATATTTGGGCGTAAAAGTATAATCTTCATGATTGAGTTCAGTTAAACCTTCCGAAGAAAAGTCTGCCATTAATAAATCATTTTCAGCATCCCATAATGTGAAAAATAGAGCAATATGGCAAATAGCAACGATAAAAACAGCTAAGAATTTCATTGAGAGGTCAGAGCTTCCAAGATTTTTTCATATGGTATGAAAGGATCATTCAAAATAAATTGTTGCATTAAATAGTAGGCACTATAGGCAAATAACAAGACAAATATGATGCTGAGGATGATATTGAGTATTTTCCATGCTGAATGAACTTTTAATGAAAATTGAACAGGCACGACAATAACTAGAGTGAGCATTGAGATATAGCTATAAATTAAGCCATATAAAGGAATTTTAATTGAGTTTAATTGGTAAGGTAATGAGTTGATGGCAAGTAAGATATTTTGGGAGGAAAAATTTTCTAAATATCTTTTTAAGGCGAAGAGGCCTTCATTAAATGGAATGTTTAAAGTCAATATTACTGAGTAGATGTTGTAACTTAATATCACTAAAGATATGAGAAACAGAGTAGGGATGAGCAGTAAAAGATATTTAATGGCGGTAACAATATGAAATGAAAATATTCGTATATATATAGTGAGCAATGTTAAGGCTAAAAATGTCACAAGAGAATAGAGAATAAGTTCGCGTTTTTGGAAAATTACCAGATAGCTATTGATGGTTGTAAAGTTGGTTTTGAAATTGAGTTCAAAATAGTAATAAAAAAAAGCTGCGGATAATATTAGAGCAATTAATAACCAACTTAAGACGGATAAAGTCATCAAGCGAGAAAATTTATTATTGGATTTATGTCCTCGATGTCGTTTCATAAATTGCTCTTATATTGTTTATTTGAAAAATGATTGTAAATAAGAAAATGCATCTGTTCTACTAAAAAATTTGAAACAGATGCATTTTCATTTATTTAACTTTCCATTTAAGTGTTTGTTTCGCACCTAATGGGATCAATTGTTCATTTTCTAAATAAGGATAAGCATCAGGAGGTGTCCAATCTTCACGTAGCAATGTAATTGTTTCTTTATTACGCGGCAAGCCATAAAAATCAGCGCCATAGTGACCAACAAAAGCTTCTAGTTTATCCAAAGCATTCATTTTTTCAAAAGCTTCTGCATAATGTGAAATGGCAGTTAAAGCAGAATAACAACCCGCACAACCACAACTATTTTCCTTAGTACTTTGTGCATGCGGTGCGCTATCAGTTCCAATAAAAAATTTAGGATTACCACTGGTTGCCGCTTCAATCAAAGCTTGACGATGCGTTTCACGTTTTAAAATTGGCAAACAATATAAATGAGGTTTAATGCCACCTGATAACAATGAGTTACGGTTAAATAATAAATGTTGAGGTGTTAATGTTGCGCCAACATTATCATTGGCTGATAAAACAAATTCAACCGCATCTTTTGTTGTAATGTGTTCTAACACTATTTTTAAATGAGGAATTGCAACATGAAGTGGTCTTAATTCTTGCTCAATGAATGTAGATTCACGATCAAAAATATCAATTTCAGGATCACTGGCTTCACCATGAATTAATAATGGTAAGCCAACTTCTGCCATTTTTTCGAACACAGGATATAAACTTTTGAGTGAAGAAACGCCAGCTGTCGAGTTTGTTGTGACACCTGCAGGGTACAATTTTACTGCATAAACAATGCCTGAATTTTTTGCTTCTTCAATGATTTCAGGTGTTGTATCAGGTGTTAAATAAAGTGTCATTAAAGGTTGAAAGTTTGAGCCTTCAGGGATGTGCTGTTGAATGCGCTCTAAATATGCCTTTGCATCAAGATGTGTTTTAACAGGTGGCGTAGTATTGGGCATCACAATGACACGTTTAAAGCTTTGAGCTGCATGTGGAACTGTTGTTTTCAGTGCTTCATTGTCACGTAAATGAATGTGCCAATCATCTGGAAAAGTGATAGTGAGTTGATTTGTCATGTAAACTCCTTGAGTGGAAAGGGAAGTCGTAAATTTTGTAAAAGCTTTTTTTAAAAAAGTCGATGCATACTATACTATGCCTTCTTTAGGAT
>CANRJX010000065.1 GCA_947631095.1 uncultured Wohlfahrtiimonas sp. | reverse complement strand
GGGTGAACGCCTACCAAATGAACGCATTAAAATTAGAGAACTTGCTCAGTTGATGAATACAAGCGTGACACCTGTTCGAGATGCTGTTTTACGATTGGTACAAGATGGAGCATTAGTGATGCATTCACCAAGAGATATTCGCATATGCTCTTTAACACTCGATGAATATTTGGAAATTCGCAGCATTCGCTTAGAACTTGAAGGGATGGTTGCAGAAAAAGCTGCCCGCTTAGCAACTTCTGCTGACGTTATTCTCTTAGAAAATATTTTAAGTAATAATGAATCCGCCCTCGGAAAGAAAGATTTCAAAGCAAGCATTCAACACAACCAAAAATTTCATTTTGAGCTCTGTAGAATTGCTAATATGCCAATATTGACAGAAATCCTCAAACAATTATGGATTAAAATTGGCCCCTTAATTGCACAAGCCTACCCACTGGGAGGAAGAGATATGATCGATCATCATTATCCACTGCTCAAATCAATCATTCATAAAGATTCACAAGCTGCTCGAATCCATATACAAAACGATATACTTTCGGGAGGCGAAGCACTAAAACAGTGGCTATAAACTACAACTAAGAAGCGGAGATTTATACATTAGTATATTGTATGTGGCAAACTAACAATAATTTTCGTATTTTGGAGCTAGATAATGAAAAATCAAGATATTGATATCTTTAGCTTGATTGAAGAAAACAGCAATAAACTAAAAGATATTGCGCAAAAATTATTTGAAAAAGGTGAAATTATTGCTTTCACCCAAAAAGATGGAACATTTTTAACTAAATACCCTGATGGGAAAATAATCGTTTCTAAGTTTGTAAATGGCCAAGAAGAAATAATCGAGGTTAGTTATGAATAAACCTCAGTTATTTATCTTTGCTGGTATTAATGGTGCTGGCAAATCTACTTTCACTAAAGAGATGCAAATTGACAACCATCTCAGCATAGTTAATCCGGATGTGATTACAAAAAAATTAATTGGGAGATCTTTAGATTTACCTGAAGGTATAACTGTAAAAGCTGGCAGAATCGCGCTAGAACAACGAAATCAATTCATTAATCAAAAAATGACTTTTGGTTTTGAATCTACCTTATCAAGTCAGCAAGATTTCAAAACAATACAAGATGCAATTTCTGCTGGTTTCATAATCAACATCATTTACTTTGGTTTAGATAATATAGAACTAGCAATAAAACGTGTAGCAATAAGAGTAGAGAAAGGTGGCCACCACATTCCTACCGAAACAATTCAAAGACGTTATCATAAAAGTTTAGATAATCTTACAAAAGTTTTACCAATGATTAATAACGCCCAGATTTATGATAATTCAGGCGCTGGATATAAATTATTACTAGAAATTAGAAATAAAAACATTAAATATAGTGCTCCAATAATCAATAGTTGGGCAAAATCCATTCTAAGTGATGGTATTACTTAAATCATTAGCCGATAAAATATATTCAGAGCAAATCACTTTAGCTTAATGAAATAAGTCTGCAACTATTTCATACATTTTTTTACGCATATTTAAAGTTGGCAAAACATCCTGTAACAAAATCTCTGTTACGCCTGTCTGATCAATCATATTACTCAGCAAAGAATATACTCGCTCTTTATCACCTATTACATACATTGGCCAATCAGATGATTCTGCTGGCCAAACACCACCAGATAATTCTATTGCCTGATCTACAGTAGGCGTTGTTAAAGGCATGATTTGATTAATTCTGCGCTGATGAAACAAATAACGCATAGGCATTGCTAATCTTTCAGCTTCTTCTTGAGTATCCGCAACAATTAAACGTATTGTTAAAAAATCTGTAGGCTTAAGATTACTCCCTAAAGCACGAGCAGGTTTATAATTTTCTCTATACGATTTCAGGGTGTTAATCGCCAATTCAGGCTTATGAAATGCACTACATGCCAGACTTAAGCCTAATTTAGCAGCATGTATTGCTGTCGATTCTGAAACAGCCATTGCCCATAGATTTGGATAATAAGATTGGTCTCGCATAATTGGAATAGTAGAAAAAGGATTATCGTCTGGAAAATCGCAATCTATCCAATGAAGTAATTCTTCGACTGCTTCCATATGCTTATAATCATTCTCATATTTACGATTCGCTTGTAAAGCAAAATCAGGAACTACACCTGAAACCGAATGACCAATACCAAAATCTACTCGATTAGCATATAGAGCATTCATACTTTTAATAACTTCAGCAATTTTATACGGACTATAGTTATTTAATAAAAAACCTCCAATACCCACTCTTATTTTAGAGGTTTGACCTAAAATTGCAGTGGCCAAAATTTCTGGAGAAACAGTTGCTTCATAGTGAACACCATGATGCTCTACAATCCAATAACGGCTGAAATTTAAGCCTTCGACAAATTTCGCCAATTCTATAGAATTTTGTATAGCTCGAGCTGATGTAGAACCTGGCTCAATAATCACTGGATCTAAAATAGAAAAATTAATCATGGTGTTTCCTTCCATTTATGACTTTATTTATTCTTGATAAGCATCTGTTGCTATTAAAGAATCTTGAATATTAATGCGCTTTTCAGGCTGCAACATACCATTTTCAATCATAAAATCCTGATCAAGATTTAAGTTCTTTATATCTTGAGTTGTTAATAAAGGATTAAAGTCATACCAAGGAAATTGCTTTTTGGCATCTTCTAAGGAAATATTTTGTTCTTTTGCAGCAATAGTTAATGTTTCTAGAGGATTATTTTCAATAAAATCGATTGCTTTTAAATGAGCATTAAAATACGCTTTCAATAATTCAGGATTTTCTTCAATCCATTCAGTGCGTGCCGCAATCACACTAATCGGAGCAATTAAATTATCTCCATCAACCAATAACTTAGCACCTGCTTTTTCGGCTTCTATCGCTGCTGCCCCTGCTAATGTTGCGGCATCTACTTTACCTGCTATTAATGCCGCTCTAGCTGCAGGAAGATCCATATTAATATATTCAATATCTTTAAGAGTTAAACCTTCGCTCGCCAATGCCGCGACTAAAAGTTGATTCAATACAGTCCCTTTAGGACCTGCAACTTTCATACCTTTTAAGTCTTTAATAGAAGTAATTTCAGGATTATTTACCATGACTGTATATGCTTTTGGTCCCCTTGAAAATGTACCGATAATCTGAATTGGTGCACCATTCGCAGCAGCTAAAATAGCAGAAGATGAACCTAAAACACTGGCGATATCAATTTTACCAGCTGCCATTGCTTGAGTTTGTTGAGCACCTGAAGTAATTTCTGGATTTTCAACAACTACATTAAAAGGCGCCATTTCATCTGCCAAAAATCCTTTTTCGCGCATAATAATAGAGGGTAAATTAAATGGCGCCGTTACATAAGTAATATTCAAAACTGTAGGCTTATCTTTTGCCATAGTTACTGATAGCAGAGTATTTAATGCTATAAAAATAAATACTGTAAATTTCAAAATACCTTTCATAATATGTTCCTATAGAGTGTTTGTAGAAAGTTCGTTAATTAAAAAGCGCCTAGTTTTAACAACTTCAGGCTGATCTATTTCTCTTGGATATGGCAAATCAACTACTACATCATTTGCCATTTCACCATTTTTCATCACAATAATACGCTGACCCAATAAAACAGCCTCTTCTATATCATGGGTCACAAAAATTACCGTACTACCTTTACTTCGCCTCCACCATGTTAATAGTTCATTTTGTAGCATTGTTTTAGTAAATGCATCGAGCGCAGAAAAAGGCTCATCTAACAGAATAATGTCAGGCTCAGTGATTAAAGTTCTAGCGATAGAAACACGCTGCTTCATACCTCCTGAAAGCTGACTTGGGTATCTGTTTGCACAATCTTCCAAGCCTACTAACTTGAGAATTTTATGAATTTTATTTTCAATTTCTTCTGAAGAAAATAATAAGTGCTGTATACCAAAAGCAATGTTTTGCTTGACTGTTAGCCATGACATTAAACGAGGTTCTTGAAAAATCATGCCAATTTTAGGCTGATTTAATTGAGGAAATTCAATTGTTCCACTAGCTGATGGACATAGCTTGGCAATCGTGTGTAACAGTGTGCTTTTACCACATCCACTTTTACCAATCATCGTTAAAAATGTTCCCGGTTGAACGGTTAAACTAAAATCAATCAGTGCATTTTTAGTATATTTTTCATCTTTAAATTGAACAGACAAGTTTTTAATAATCATTATATTGCCTTCGATTCTCTAATATCATTATGATAAGGCGATAAAATATAAATTAATTTATAAAGTAAGTAGTCAGAAAGCATCCCCAAGGACCCAATCATAATTACACCTATAATAATAATATCTGTTCTGGCCATAGTTTCTGCATCTACCATCATATAACCAAGACCTGAGCTACTGGCGATCAGTTCAGCGCCAACCAGTGATCTCCAGCTAAATCCCAGACCGACTCGCAACCCTATCAAAATTGATGGAATTGCTGATGGAATCACAACTTTACAAAATATCTGCTGCTTATTTAAGCCCAAAATTTTAGACACTTCTATTAGTTTTTTATCAACTTGTTCAAAACCACCGATAAAATTAAACAAAATAGGAAACATACAACCTAAAATAATTACAGTGATCTTTTGCTCTTCCCCAATTCCTAGCCAAGCCAATAGTAGTGGCAATAATGCCAAAGGCGGTATCTGCCTTAAAAAATTTAATGGAGGCTCAATAATGCTACGGAGGATTCTATTAGAACAAATAAGAAGCGTTAAAATGGCAGATATTATAATCGCAAAGGAATACCCCCAAAAAATTCGTACAATACTTACCCATATGTTATTAAATAACTCACCGGACTTAATCAATGAAATGAACGTATTAAATACTACAGCGGGATCAGGCAATATATAGGTATTAATACTACTGAATTCAACAGCTAATTTCCAAACAAGCAAAAGAAGAATAGCAATTGCTGAACCGATAAGAGAGCTTTTATAACTGGACATAAAACCAAATAACTTAATTGATAATGATTATTATAAGTTATTAAATATCATTCGCAAATTTTTACTGTTTTTTTGTACAATTCATATGTAACAATTATTATTGATAACACTAAATATGACTATAAAAATATTGCACCTATAAAACCATATTCGAATGAAAGATAGCTTTATAATTTCCTTGAGAGAAGCTGTCATCATAAAACCGATTTATTCAATTGTTTTAGAATCAGAGAGTAATGTTCCTTCTAACGCATGAATAACTTCGCCTCGCGGTGTTAGATTACCGCTACCTCTTACTGTTGAGAATTCTGTAATTTCAAAAAAATATGACCAAATTAAAAATATGACTAAAAAAATTAACGTTGCCCAAATAATTCTTAAAGATCTGGTAATATCAGCTTCTTTAGTTTGTTGAGTATAATGGCTTTTATTTTCTTGATATTTCAAGATAGAAATACTATTTTTCTTCATCTATTTCACATCAAATCTTAAACGTAAATTCATTTCAGTTGAAATAATATAAGTACTATTTCATTAATTCTGAAAGTATTTTTATACGAGCACTGCTTAATGACTAAAACATATAAATTTATACAGACTCACTAAAATACGATTTGCCATATAAATATATACCACCATATTGTTACTGATAGATCCAATGACGTCTTAATCATCAGCAAATCTATCAATAACTTATTGATCATTAAAAAATAAGGTACCGATATTTTAAACATCGGTACCTTACATTCATCAATAATTAAATTATTGTATTTTTGTGATCCAATAAATCATCCAATGGATCGATGATTGGTTGAATATTGAATGTAGTGAGATCAAAATTTTGGCCTACTGTCTCACTTGAAGCCAATACAGGCATTTCTTCCGAAGATTCAAAGAAAGATAACTCACTCTCAACTTTTGTGGAGATCACATCAGCTAAGTTCAATGATAAAGGCATAACAGCATCATTCTCTTCTTCAGCTAAATTATCTAAATTAGATAAATCGATACCTTTAGATAATGACATCATTGAAACTGATGCCTCAGCAGGTTTTTGCCACTGAATCGCTGTTAAAAGTGTGTCAAAATCATCAGCTGCTACTTTCAATAATGTCTCAAACTCGCCTTTACCATTACGATCTACATATAAAATACCACCTTCATATTTTAAATATTGATCGATGTTCTGGAAGGTTTGCCCGCCATTAAGCAACTTGCTGAGATCGATTTTATCACCTTGAGTGATATCAAAGTCATTCCACTCATCCAAACCATTACCGCCATTACCACCGCGATCATCACCAAGGTTTTTAAAGATTAAAGTGTCAGAGCCAGTGCCCATAGAGAATTTATCATTTGCAGCTGAGCTATCAACGATATCTGCGTTTATAGATCCTGTAACAGTTTTGCCGACATTAATTTCTAAAGCTGAAGTTTCTGTTATACCAACTTTAGAAATAGTTTGATAAATAAACTTATCAATACCGTAAACACCACCTTTAGGAGTATAAGTATAGCTACCATCTTTTTTCACAATCAAAGCACCATAGCGGCCTTCGATCGTAATTTGAGCAGCTCCTTTATTGGCATTATCAACACCTACAAAGACTTCCTTATTCTCAATCGTTATGCTATCAATCAATTTGATTCCCTGATCATTCTCTAAAATATTGCCTCCAATTGGGGCAATGACTCCATCGAGAACATAATCATTGGTGTGTGTAATCGTACCTGATAAGTTAAGCTCCCATTGTTTATAGTTTTGCGTTCTATCAGAAGAACTCACACTATAATCCAACTCATATTTACCAGGTTCCAACTCAAACTTATCATTAATAACAGGACGCCCTACAGAACCGCTTACTAGACCTTTACTACCTTCTGTTGCACTATTTGTATAAATAGCTTCTCTAGAACCATCTTCCTTTATACGGTACAAGGTATAAGTAATGACATTTTCACCAGTAAGAGTTGCGTTAGTCACCGCAAACTTAAGATTAACATCTGTTGCTACTGTGTTTTCATCAATACTAAATGATTTAGTGCCACTTGCAGATCTATCACCTGTACCACCGTGAGCATCAGTAACACTTAATTCTTCAACCCTATTAATCTCTTTAATAATGGTCTGATTTAAGTCATCTTGAGCAGCATGTGTACCAATTTTGATATTCAAGTTTTCAATGATCGTTTTACCATTTTTATCTTGAGTAACCAATTGGAAGCTATCTACTTTACCATACGGTGGTTTCCAATCATGTCCAGCATTTGCAGGCTTGGTAACTGTATAAGTATATGTCCCATCAGAATTAATCACTAATGTTCCATAAGCACCTTGAATAGTTTTAGGCTCACCAATACTAATATCATTGCCTTCTACTTTTAACAGAATTGTTGAACCATCTACTGTTGCATCTCCTGTTACAGAGCCTTCAAACTTAGAAGGTTTATCGTAATCATAAACTTTCTCATTATCGACATAAAGGCCTGCACCAGTTAACAATCCTAATCCACCTTTACTCTGCATAAAGGCTTTATAAGTACCCTCACCAAACTGTAAAGTCAAAGGATCAGATTTACCACCTAATAATACAGCCCAGAACCAATCTTTTTCCAAATGAACTTGATTATAGTTGCCTGTTTCCGGATCTAATTTATAAATCAATAGATCATAACCAACACCTACAGCAACACCACCTGCACTACCGTGCATTGTAATCTCTTTAATCTCATTTTTACCCACACTGAAATCTAAGGTATTCATACCACCTAATACTGTCGCATCAATTATAGGATTGAGTAACGCAAGATCTAATACTGAGAAACCAACAGCATCTTTAATGGTAGATTTTCCATCTTGAGTAATAGTAGGCTCACTATCTATAACAACTGTATTATCAATCTCAATACGTTCTTCTTTAGGTGTAATATTTAACTCAAATGTTAATTCTGATTCAGATACTGCACCTGATGGAGATGTTACTCGATAGATAAAGGTATCTTTTTCACCATAGCCACGGAAACTCTCATTGACAGTATAAGTATATGAACCATCAGCTTTAACTACTAAAGTACCAAATTTGCCTTCAACTTTGATTTCACCATTTTTAGAAGTATCTAACCAATTACCATTAGCATCTTTCACCGCTGTAACTGTACTGCCTTCAGGTACTTCATCTTTACCATACTTGCCATCATCATCTGTCACCATGTTTCCAGAAGTTGATCCTGAGATAGATTCAGCATTACCATAATCCAGCGTAACATCTTTAGTAAATCTCAATGTATATCCAGTTAAGGCTTGGATACCACCGCTTGATGCCATAACAAATAGCCATTTACCTTCTGTTAACCTAAAGTCTTCCTCTCTAGATTTACCAGCTAATAAGTAAGAAACAACCCAGGTTTCCTTAACAGAATGCTGTTCCCATTGCTCAGTACTTTCATTGAATTTATACAGATGAAGATCCATAACGCCGCCAACTTGAACACCACCAGCATCACCATACATCGTGATCTCACGCACCTGATCTTTGCCAACTTCAAATTGAACCGAGTTTTTAAGTACATCAGCAATAACATCCAATCCTAAAACTGGCCCCAAACCAACACTCGCAACAGAGAACCCAGTCTTCTTTAATGCTTTCAGCTCTTCGTCAGACAATTCAGTTTTATCAGGCGTAGCAGTTAATACCAAATCAACATAATTATCAGTCGTTGCAAAAATTTCACTGATACCGACTTTAATATTTGTAGGAGCAGATTCATTACCAGCTTCATCAGTTGCCGTAACTTTAAGCTCTGTTCCACGCTCTAAAGCAGGATCAAATGTATGAGTTAAATCACCATTTTCATCAGCCTCGCCTGTAAAAATAACAGTCCCAGCTTTGTCATACACCTTAACAGTCGCATTAGGTTCTGTCTTCACTGTTAAAACAGAGTCGATAGAAACTTCAGCATCAGGCGCATCAGGTGCTAATGTATCTGCTCCACCAATAACATCTTTAGGAGCTGATTCATTACCCGCTTTATCTTTCGCAATTACTGTTAGCGTATCACCATCAGTCAACGCAGGCTCGATAGTAATAGTAAATTCACCTGTACCATTGGTTGTAAATGTACGATCGTTACCATCTTTATCAGTCACTATCAACGTGACACCAGGCTCACTCTTACCAATAAGAGTTGTACCATCTTTACTAATAGTTACATTCAACGCAGGCGGAACAGTATCAATCGTGACATTTTGTAGCTTTCCAGACTCACTGATATTACCAGCAGAATCTTTTTGACGAACTACTACATTACCTTCAGGATAAACGCCGTCTGGTAAGACAAAGTTACTATCAACGCCAATTTTCCAGGTTTTTCCACCATCCGTAGAATATTCCCATGTAGCACCACTTTCAATATTACCAACGCTAATCGTTCCATTTTTTGTAATACCATCAGCTGAATCACCGGTATCTTCCACTAATGTCACAGTAGGTACGGTAGGCACTTCAATATCAACCGTATAATTTTTGGATGCTGAAATTTCCCCAAGATTACCATTTCGATCTGTTGCTTCAACGATAATTTCAATAGTTTTATCACTATCAGCTAATAAATCAGAACCTTCAATTTCAAAACTGAATTTACCATTTACCCCAACTTTACCTGTCAATTCTTTTTCATTAACAGTGATCTTAATAGTATCACCAACTGTAAACTCACCTATTACTCTACCTGTGATTGTTACTTTACCCTCAGACTCTATTTTATTGATAATACCGTCTTTAGTAACCGGATCAATATCAATAGATGTTGTTGAGTTATCAGGTCCTTTAGTATCATGTACAATTATATTTGGATATGAAGTATTTCCTGCTTCATCTTTAGCCGTTACATTGATAACTTCATTTTCTGCAACATTGCGATCCAATGTTATGTTAAATGCACCATCAGCACCCACTGTTCCACTGCCGATTACATTGTTACCCTGATCAGTAATAGCAATTATTGAACCAATTTCTGCTGTACCAGTTAATACTTTACCTGCTTGATCTAATTTCAGATTATCTGGTGCTTCTGGTGCGATAGTATCAATTCCAAAAATAACTTCATCAGATTTACCAGAGCTATTACCTGCTTTATCTGTAATGATCGCATCAACTTTCGTTGCACCTTCAGCAAAAGCTTCACCTTCAGCTGGGCTTAAAGTCACAGTAATGTTACCCGCTGTAATATCACCCTCAACCACTGTATGCTCAAATGTATGCGCTTTGCCTGCTGAGTCAGTCAACGTAATGATAACTTTATCACCCGATTTCGTAGAATCCGTTAACTTAACGTTCACTTGAATACCATTAGACAACTCTTCTTTATTGATCATGCCATCTTCAGCTTCATCAATTGTCACAGTTGGCTTATCTGTACCCTCTGCACCACCTGGGCCCGATGTATCAATTTCAAATTTAACTTCATCAGATTTACCAGAGTTATTACCTGCTTTATCTGTAATGATCGCATCAACTTTCGTTGCACCTTCAGCAAAAGCTTCACCTTCAGCTGGGCTTAAAGTCACAGTAATGTTACCCGCTGTAATATCACCCTCAACCACTGTATGCTCAAATGTATGCGCTTTGCCTGCTGAGTCAGTCAACGTAATGATAACTTTATCACCCGATTTCGTAGAATCCGTTAACTTAACGTTCACTTGAATACCATTAGACAACTCTTCTTTATTGATCATGCCATCTTCAGCTTCATCAATTGTCACAGTTGGCTTATCTGTACCCTCTGCACCACCTGGGCCAGAATTATCTATAGTAATACTTCCTTTTAATTGACCTAGTTCACTAACATTATTAGCAGTATCCGTTTGACGAACAAGAACATCACCTTCAGCGTAAGTGCCTTCAGACAAAATAAAACTAGAACCACTTCCTGTATTCCATGTTTTCCCGCCGTCTGTAGAGTACTCCCATGTGGCTCCTTGCTCTAAATTACCAACATTGATAGTTCCATTACTAGTAATGCCATCATTGTCGGATTCACCAGTATCTTCAGCAAGTTCTGCTGTCGGCGCATCTGGTCGGATTGTGTCTTTAGAACCTGTAATTTCAGTAGGTTCAGATTCATTCCCCGCTTTATCTTTCGCAACTAC
>CANRJX010000064.1 GCA_947631095.1 uncultured Wohlfahrtiimonas sp. | reverse complement strand
TGGCACGCAATTATAAATCTATGATTCGTATAGCCTGTATATTTATTTGGTGCAAAGCCAAATGAGGACACACCCTAATGGTAAGAGATCATTCTGCAAAAAATAAGTCAATTTATGAAAACTGCTTTGCATTTTTTGGACCCACCTTTTGTTCATTTCTTCAACATCGATCTTCTTGGTATCTACATGAGCAGGTAAATGAATATAGACTGGTGGGCTAGCTTTACGTAAACGTCCAATGAACTGAGTAATTTCTTCAGTATGTGCAGGTTGCCCCACAATATGAATACTATCTACTTCGTCATCTGCATTATTTAGATTAATCGCTTCATCCATAATTGACGTGCAAATCACAACTTGATAATTACAATCCAACTTTTCAAGACTCAACATTTCATGACATTTTGGGTTAACCATTTCTTCACGGTTAACTAACATGACCTTAAATCCATCTTTTTCCAACATGAGTTTTATTTGCTTGGAAAAAGCGATGTCATTGAGACGAATAATGATGAGCTTGTCTTGCCCCCTCTCTCTATTGTCTTGCAAACGCTGTTGTACATCACAGTACCAATTTAAGTCATGCGGCGTGTAGTAGCGTACAATTTGAATGTTACGGCTCATTTCATCTTTTTTTTGAATATCGTAGTACTGACTAATATGAATTCCAAGCATTTCAAACAGGGACTCAGTTAATGTAGCAGTCAAAAAAACACAACGATCAAACTTTTGGGATTTCACCACGTTGATAATAGGTTGAATCGCATGATCTCTAAAATTCCCAACGCCATATAACTTCTGGCATTCATCAACTACCAAAATAGTATCTTTACCTAGCTCTGGTTCATATTTTTTGAATTGATCAAAGGTCATCACCAAATTTTGTTTAGCAAGCTTTGCGATAGAGTTTTTATGAATTCGCTTATCTCCATAGATGAAAGCAATATCATCTCGATCACCGTAGGTCTCTTCGCATTGTTTGACTTGCCCAACCGTTGGACAAAGAAAAACTACGTGATGGCTACGCATCAGTATGTTGAGCACATACCATGTTTTTCCTGTACCCGTGTTGGCTCTAATCAAAGTATTTCCATTTGTAATAACAATTACATCCGAAATATTTTGATTAGATTTCAGCGGTTTGATTTGCTTTTTCGGTAAATTAGACATGAGTTTTCCTAGGGCATGCCAAAAGGCATACCCGAAATTGAATAAATGAATGGTTTTAGAAGAGTTAAACTACAGCTGCAGCCTGAACTTCACGGATGACTGCTGCGATTTTTTCGGACGCATTCTGCAATGTACTTTGCTGAAGGTGTGCATAACGCTGAGTGGTTTGCGGTGAGGCATGACCAAGTAATTTCTGTACAACAAAGAGGGATTCCCCACTGTTCACAGCAAGACTGGCAAAGTTGTGACGTAGATCATGAATGCGCATATTAGAGATGTCTGCACATTGCATGACCTTGTCAAAAGTTTTGCGGATATCGTTATAAGGTTTACCAGTTTCTGGATTGGCAAATATGTAAGTTGAGATTTTTGGTATGGCATTCAAAATAGCCATTGCATCCGTGTTCAATGCAATGTGACGTGCCTTGCCAGACTTATTGAACTTTAAAAGCCAAGTAGACTTGGTGAAATCCACATCCGACCATTGCATGTCCATTGCCTCACGTTTACGCACACCTGTCAGCAACAAAAACTTGATGATCGCCACAATAGTCTTGTTGCTGATAGCGTAGTGCTCATGATATTTCAGTACTAACATGAGACGTTGTAACTCCTCATCAGACAGATAACGCTCAATTTGGTTGTTTTCCTTGTATTTCTTTACACGGCTAACCGGATTCACTTCAAGTAAGTCATGATCAATAACCATATTGAAAATACTGGATAACAAAGCTCGAATACGATTAAGCGTGGCATTACTCAGGCCCGTGGTGCTCAGACCAGCAAGTAACTTTGAAAGCATCGGTGTTGTTATCTCTGTCAGAGGATATTGACCTAGCACTGGAATCAAATGATTCCGTAATCGGGATTCATCATCCTTATAAGACTTCTTATGAGGCTTGACTGCAGGCAAATAAATATCGATTACAAACTCTCGAAAATTCATTGGCTGTTTATCAGCTTCAAATATTGAATATGGGTGTAGCCCTGCAGCTTTTGCCTGATTACATTTCAGCCCTATGGCCTTGGCTTGCTCGAAAGACATTTCGGGCTCTTTGCCTAGAGCTTTTGAAATCTTCTTTGAAAGATACGTATGACGTAATAAGTAAGCTTTGGTATTTGGTCGGCAAATGACTCGTAATCCAGGAATACCATCAACTGATCGTTCAATTGGTTTGTCTGGATCATAAGCATAACCATCCAAACTTGTTACACTTTTACTTTTAGAAATTATCAATTTGATAATCCTCCATAAAATTTTGGGTGCAAAAATCCATCTCAAATGACTAAGTCATTTAAAATTGATGAGATTTAAACAAGGGGTTTATTTCATTAAGATAATATGTGCCTGAAGTTATTTTTAACTCAGGTCATGAGAAGTGATACTTGGAAATATCATTTTTTCAATTATCAAAATTTGAATGAGTTCTGAATATGAAAAATACTTCATTTAATTCATCAAAATATCCTCTAAGCAAGTCCGATCTAGATGTTATATCTCATCACAATAGTGATGTGAAGCAACTCAAACTTGCAAAATATCCATTTTACGAACAGCCACTTGACTTTTATATATCATTGATTTAAATATATTTTTTATTATTAGATTACCCTGAAAAACGGTTTCCCCCAGATGCTATAGGGCTTTTCCGTCCGATCCCATTTTCTCCCTATACCTCTTGGAGAAAACCGGAATTGACCATCAAAAAATCATAAAAAAATGGATTGAAAAAATATTTTTTCAATCGCTCAAATGTTCACAATTTAATCAAAACTTCAGCCCTTCGGACTACTAGACCCTACAACAGTGCATCGGCCAAAAGCATCATGCTTTGCTCTACTAGAAGGAAGCAAAAAAATACCGTAAAGCCCTAAAGCTTTACGGTCCATTTTGCGGTTTCATTCTTTAAAACTTAGATTAATGAGTTTTCTGTCATATGATTTTCTTTTAATTGATCGATATGTTTGGCAATCCAATCTAGACGCTCTTCAGTAAATCGCCATTCCTCAGGAAGTACTTCTGTTGTTCCCCAACCATGTGCTCTTTTCGTCCACACATGCTTCTCGTAGAGAATAGTATCTCCTCTATTATTTGCAGTTGCCTTTAATCTAACTGCTATTTGCTCTGGAGTAGCCAAGTAAATTCTTGGCATATCAGTTAAATCAGTACCTTTAAACTGAACCAAACAAAAAATAGTCCGAGTTGAATGCTTTGCTAACCATACATCTACTGCTGCATGATAATTTGCTTCTTTAAGAAAAGATTGTGTTAACCCCCAACTTCCATCTTTACTTCCCTTTACGGAAATTTTTAAAGAGTTTTCGTACTTTTTATTATCTATCAACAAATCATATTCTGGTTGATTAGCTCCATATTGAACAGAAACATCCCATCCACAACGTGCAAATTGAGCAGCCGCTATTGCTTCTGCTGCTGTTGCCACATGCCAAGAATTAATCATCAGATTTCCTTAGATTTTTAAAATAAAAAACATATTAACCTATCTATAACGCCATCCTAAAAATCAAATTCCGTAGGTAACTAAAAGAGTTATCCATTGAAGCCAATAGATGTTAATTCACAAGTTAATCAATAAATAAAATACCGTAAAGCCCAAAAGCTTTACGGTTCATTCTGCGGTACTTGCTACGGTCAATAGTCACTGGGCAGTAAAATTGTGGTCACTGATCGGTCAGCTTCAGTAATGATCCAAATTTTATCGTGGGAAAAGTTATAGCTCGACATGATACGTAATTGCATCAGCAAAGCTTCTTCATTGGATTCTCGATCTTCTTCACACACGTCACCCCAATCACCACAATGATGTCGTATTAGCAATGCGAGTAAGTCAATGTGTTCAGCTTCGGCAAATCGTAAGGCGTTTTGAGTAGACACGACTTGGCCCAAAGCAAATAAGGTTCGCTTTGTCATAAAATGGTCTCAGATTGAAATTAATAGCGGTGGGGTCACGACTGGACTGTCGTAACAGGGCTAGATCACTTTTAGTTTATGCTGCTCGAAAATGGCTTTCGGAACATAGACCAAGATGCCTTCATTGTCGTTGAGCAAGATATAGACTTCATACCATTCTTGTTTCTTCTCCACGAATTCCACCTCCCCTGCATTGAGTTTTTCAGCAAGGCTAAAAGTTAAATTTTGAAAAGGCTGAATCAGGTCTTGCTCACTCTCACAAATAACAAACCACCCATGTAGGATGGCCTGATAGGGTTCTTCATACTGATCCTCAAGCATCTGCATGGTATCAAGGATGGCCTGAGCGATAGGCCTTTCCTGCACCTTCTGGATTTCAGCTTTACTCCTGATGAATTTCATTCACATCCTCCTCAGTTGAGACTGCCATCGTGATTTTTTCCGAAGCTTTGTTATGGCGCTTTTTGGGAGCCTTGATTTCAGTTGTGATTTCATCTTGAGGTACTTCCATATCCACATCACTCTCTGTTTTCAGATGACTTTCCAGACCAATTGACCATAGTTCATAATCTTCATTCACTTCGAGTAAACGTGCTGTTTGTGGATGAGGACGGATCACCTGTTGATCAACAAGTACAGCGCCTAGAAAACTAGAGTTGTTGACTGACTTGCCAATGAAAAGCTCCTTCAATGCAGTTGCATGGAAAGGCTTGCCCTCTTGGTACAACTTACCGAGCAGTTGGATAATGTCATCGACTTTGATCAGTTCTGCACTAAAGCCTCCTGAAGATTCATTCTTACTCAGTGCAATTCCAAAGGATTGATATTCATTGTGTTGCCAAAGTTGATAATGCAATTGACCTTGCGCTCGATCAGAAAGTTTGTTGCAAATGAAAGTATGAATGAGGTTGTACCCCACTTTGTCATTGATACGTGGTTGCATGATTTTGATTCCTGTAGGTATAAAAAAGCCCGATGTACTCAAGGCACATCGGGACATACAAAATTGGTCAAAACTTATTTAAAGTATGACTTTCAGAACCGCACAGACTTTGGTGACGTTGTCGGTTTCAACATCGTTACAGACACGAATTGCATTCGCTACCGCTTGGCTTTGACTGTGTGGAATACATTCTAATACTTCCGAAAATGTTTCTAATTCAGGGTAATGTTTTTTCATGGTCACTCCTATTGCTAGACCATAAAAATAATATATACATTAAAACCAACTATTTACGACATATTACCTTTTCAAACTATTTGAAAGATGTGTCATTTTTTATTTTACATAGTAATCTTTCTTGAACGCACTAGATGTTCTCGAAGATAGTAGGCTCGTGCAGAACCTGTTTCTACGAGACCAGTTAAAAGAACAAGACAAATCTGATACATCCTACGACTCAGCATTCCTCGATTTTCTACTTGCAAATATCTTCCAATAGACATTTCTAAATAGAATGCAGTATTAACTTGCTTGGCTATTAACTCAGAGTTAACTGTGAATTTATCAGCCAAAATTTGAATACCTTTGTCAAAAAACAAATCATAAAAATGATATATCAGTGAGGATAAAGCCATGAATACGTGACTATTATTTGCAGATTGCTTAGCAAATGCTAATAAATGTTCAACACCTCTTTCCATACATTTTCTTTCACTTTCATGCCCTTGCCATGGAGTATCTGCATACAGCTCACCACGTAGCAATTTATTCAAGTCATTCTGAAGGCCTTGATAAGGATCATTAACATCATTTATGGCAATCTTATGCAGTTCTGACTCTATAATTTTCCACAACGACCATATAGCATCAAAATCATTTTCTTTTTCTGCAGCAACATCGAATGATAATTTCACTGAATAAATAATACTTGGAGCCTTCAAACATCCAGAAATAATTAGGTCTTTGAATGGCATAAAATTGTTTATTTTCGAGTATATTAGCTGTTCAATAAAACAAGCTTGAATTTGCATTTTTGTTTCATGATTTATTTTCTCTTCATCATGAGAATGGTAATCCCTATATTCAGAATCAAAAATAAAATTTACTAATTTTAAAATTAAATCAATTTGCTTAGAGTCTTTTGGATTCATAGGAATCATTAACATAGGTATATGTAGCAACCATGATGCATGACTTTCTAAAGTAATATCTTCTACAGAAAAACTAAAAGTTCCTTCAATCAATTGCTGGCGAAATTGTCTTAACTTCATCTCCCATTGTTTCTGAGCCCCTTCTAGCTCCTTATCTTTTAAATAATAAAATCTACTGCTTTCTTGTTCTTGAATTCGAAATTTAGCGTACTCAATTACACCATTTAAACAATTTTCTGCCAATTTACTGTCTATTGACCATAGGTAGTCTCTTACTCCTTTGGCAGCTAAAGCACCAATATTATGGTTGGCATGTGTTAAAGCAGTAGCTAAAGCAAATTTTAAATTATTTAAGACTTCGGGCTCTAATTCTAATTCGAACAACTTAGGTAGAATGTAGGCGCATGCACCATTACCGAAGTGAGGTTGATTATATCTAAACTCTACTTCTACATTATCTGGCGATTCTATAACTGAACTTACAATAATCTCCAAACACCATTCGATATCCACCGAAGATAGATCTTGAATATTATCTCGAATACAAACAACTGCTACCGTTTTTATTGCATCAAATACTAATTCTAAGTAGTTTGATACTCGATTACTTTGTAAATCGTTCAATAACTGCTTTGCAGCTTCTAATCCATCTTTATAGGAAGCAAAATATTCTTCTTTGAACTGTTTCTTTTCAAACAATTCTCTCGCCCATAAATTCAATCCAATTATAGAACTATCAAATTTATGCTGTTCATTGAATATTTGTTGATCTTGTTTTAAGTCTTCAGGTAGTTCTGATGCATTCTGAAATAGAATACGATTATTTGCTTTATCTTCGACAGCTTGCCACTCTCTTGTATCTATCCTATTAGCAAGGTATCGAAGCGGTCTATCATTACTTATAGATGCCTGATTTTTCAAACTGTCCACAATTGGTAAGACGTCTTCTCTAAGATCAGAAAACTGAAGCTTTGTTAATAATGTCTCCAAAGTCTCTTTTCTCCATGGTCTAAGGGCAGATTTTTTTCGTTCCTCAATGTAAATACCTGTCATTACATCATTATCATAAGCATTAAACCAATGAAGTTGGTTTTCTCCGGCTTCATGAACAAATCTACTTATATCAATTAGATAGAACTCTGCAATATCTAATATAGGAAATACAGCCTTCCTTACTTTATTTGGAAATCCTATAGCAACAGAGGCAAGTACTGAAGTGACCAAGACTGATTTACTATTTTTTAATAAATAATTATAAATCCAGTCTATTTGATTGTTTTCACCGCTATTTTCTACATAGCTTATTAACCAATTTTCTAAAGCCATCAGAGCACATTGCAACACATAAGGTATATTGGAATGCCCTCTATATCCCGACCAAAACTCTGTAGTAACAAATTGATCTATAGATGTTCCATCATCTAAAACTAATTGTTCTAAATATATTTCATCACCATTTTTTCTAAGATGTTCAATATATTTTTCTGTTGCAAAATTACAAAGTTCAAGTATGAAATCTAATGCTTTTTTAGGGTGGTACTGCAATAAATACTGAAATGGTCCTTTTACCCCACTCGGCGCGAAAAAATCACGATTTTCATCCAGTCCGTATCGCTCATCACCGCGAATGCTTTCATATCTCCGCCAACTATCTGTTTTTCTTTGTTCTAGCACCCACTCATGCATTGCTAGTTTTATTATAAAATCGGGTCGGTACTTACATAACATTGGTACATGTATTCCAACTAAAGCTAAACTTGTTAATTGATCTACATAGCTCAATCTTCTAGGATTAACTTTAGATACAAAAACATCTTGTACCATTAACTGATCAAATTCTGCTTCTATTGATGGAGATACTTTTAGTAAAACACTAATGATTTTTTTTCTACCAACTTTATTTTGGTAATCATTCTTTAAAGACTCTAATAACCAAAGAGCTAATAAACCAACGACTCTAGATTCTGTCGGAAGATCATCATTAATGTTTATAACACCATACCATTCATTAATTAACTCAATAATATGATTATAGATAGATTTGCTTAATTCATTTCTAACTTCGTAGATAAAATTAAATAGGGCTCCCCACCCTTTACCGTAAGGTACTAAAAATAACGTCCGGAGTATTCCAGATTTCTTATCTAATGTGAGTGAATCAGTAAAATGAGAATTTGGTTTTTGACAAGTAATTCTTAAAATAAAACAAAAACGAATCAATAAAGCACAATCATTTTTAAGAAGATTATCTTTCATCGACTGTAAAAATATATTTGGAGAATTATGCTGTAAAATTGCCGCAATAGTTTCATCTTTCCAGAAACTTTCAATATTATCAGTGGTTAATATATCCTCAACAAAATCATAAGTAGATTCATCAAATTGCAATCTACGGTATAACCACAATCTAAAAGCTCTACTTATAGCAGGCTCATTACCTATAGCAGATAAAAATTCATCTAAATTATCTATGTTATGTTTATATTTCTCTTCAATAAATTCCTCTAATGCCCAATCCTCTAGCACATCATGGGGTAAGCTGATAGTTGAATTTTTTGGATCTCGATAAATTAAGTTATCCTCTTCAAGTTTAGATATTACTTCTGGATCAAATTGATCTGCTGCAATACCAAACACCATTTTTTTTGCTCGCTGTGTAGCAATTTCAATAAATGTTTTTCTACGTTTTATCGGCATACCAGATTTTCGGTCTTGATCTTTAGCAATAACTGAAGACCAAACATTCTTTCTGAAGTCAATTTCAGTATCACCTGTTTGAAATTGTGCGCCGTTACTTATCGCACGAACAGCAATATCAATAAAAAATGGTATCCGAAGAATATCTACTAATGCATCATTTGATATTAATGTCTTAAGCTCAGGAATATGTTCACAAACTAGTTGCACTTGTTCCTCAGAAAAACCTTCAATGTTTACACTGGTAAAATTGATCTGATTCTGTTGCAAAAAGTTAAAAGAAAGCAGCTGAAACGCGTAATCACGTCCTGTCGCAATGATGGTCCATCCTTCCTGTTGTCGGATAAACTGAAGTAAATCAATAAATGCTTCTTGATGGTCAAGTTCTAAAATTTTTTCAATAGACTCAATAACTAGAATTTTCTTAGGAAGTAAAGAAAAATATCCTTCAATTTGACCTAAGGTTGAACTCATACCGATAGATGAGAAAACATCATTAAGATGAGTTCGGTCTAAGTCTTCAGCTCTAAGATAAAAAACTGGGACATCCTTACCTTTGCTTGAAATAAAATCTTTTACTATACCTGATTTCCCAGAACCTCTAGATCCTGTTACAAATACGAAATCACTTGTATCAAAAGCTTCTGAAATTTCTAGTAAATAATCATCTCTACTAACATGAAAGCCTTGGATTTTGTTTGAAATACCATCATAAATGTGACGTCCACGCTCTTGGAGTTTAAGAAAATCCATTTCAAAATTAACTTTACTATTAACTTGAAATAAATCTCTAACCTCCTGAGGAGTATTTTCAAGCGTTAGTGTTCCTGCATTCTGGTTATATTCCTGAACACACGTAATGACTTTAGATAATATAAGTTCCGGTGATTCATCAGAATGACATTGAATAAGTGAACATAATAAGTGAGCAACTACCGAATGTTTAGCATCTAAATCAAAAGAAACTAGATAAAAAACTCGAAGAAATTCCCAAAACTCATCGTCAGTTATTGCCTGACCACCATTAGCATAATCTAACTGCTTTCTTAGAGCCTCTAACTTATTCAGCTTTGCTACACTAGTAAATCCTTTAGTATTTGATTTTTTAATAAAGTCTGATGCGCTTGATGAATACCTAGCCCATTCTAAGAGTGGAAGTGTATTAGCTATATCTAACTTAGGAAGCGGGCCTGTAATCAAAGCAATTGCATCATTTTTCCTATCAAAAGAATCATTCTGAAAGTCTTCCCATGCACTCTTTATGACATCTGAAAAAATAGAACTCTTTTCATCACTTCCAATGGAGTCACTTATTGTTATTTCATGTTTAATCTGAGCGTATAATTTACTTTTATTACCCAATTTATCTGATGCGACTAAAACAAAATCATCAGTATTCGAACCATCATATTTGTTTTGAAACTTTAGCTCTTTAGGCCTCATAGTTTGAGATAAACATGGAACACAAGATTGAGTAAGTAATGCAATAGCAAATGATGCTTGAACTCTAGTTTCAAAATTAACACCACCTCCTCCTGTAGAAAATGGATTGCTTTGTTTTTTTGAGTCCACGCTCATTTTGCTGCTCCCTCAATAAATATATAACGCTATAAATTTATGATTATTATAGCTAATTCAAATATTTGACACATATAATCCAAGTTAAACTCAAAAAAACCACCTTTAAACCAATAAAACTAACTCAAAGGCTTTTTTCCTTTTATCATTAATATAATGATTTCTTTCAAGCTCAATCCATATTTTTTGCTTCCATATAAGTATCTTCTATAAAAGATCAGCAGTATAAGGGCAAAGTTCACTGAGATATCCTAGCCACTTTAGTTTACTTATTTCCCTTAACCACTAAATCAATATACAAATCTAAGCAAACTCCCCAAACAAAAACTGGTTTTAGCCCTATATCATCAGGCTAAGATCAGGCAAATATAAATTCCCCCAACCCGCACTATAAACTCATTTATCAATGCATACCGTAAGCTAACATTTGATTAATTATCATACTTCTAACTGTATTAGGTTCCGCTATGCATTTCAAAAGTTAGAGTATAGTGAAATGTAGATGGGTGCTTTATTTTCTGCTATTTAAGTGTAACCCATCGGATTATCAAACAAATGGACCTCACACGGTCCATAAGAATTTGAAATTGAAGTTAATTTCAGGCATAGAAAAACCCCATAAACCAAAGGTTTATGGGGTTTAATAACTGGTGGGCCCAGACAGACTTGAACTGTCGACCAACGGATTATGAGTCCGCTGCTCTAACCAACTGAGCTATAGGCCC